>DAOTXI010000224.1:0-10423 GCA_034435475.1 Anaerolineales bacterium | reverse complement strand
GGTGAGTGGTGTGAAGGTGGGGGAATAAAAAGTCCCGAGAACCTGTTGGTTTCGGGACTGGGTTTCCTTTCGGTTCCGTCTCAAGCCGTGGCAGGTTTACAGGCGTCGCATGTAGCGGCGGCGGCTCGAGCGGATGCGGACGGGTTGAAGACGGTTTTCATATTGGGCGCGATTATACAGGGCAGGCGCGATTTTGGGGAGGGCAGCACAAAAAGTGACAGTCACCTGCGAGGTGACTATCACTTCGGGTAAAATTACTCAAAGGGAACTTTATTTATGACCACTCCAGATATCATCCACCAACTTGTACAACGCTTTGAAGAACATAAAGAGACCTACCGTTCGGGCAAGTATAACGAGACGCAGTTAAGGCGCGAGTTCCTTGACCCGTTCTTTGAGGCATTGGGGTGGGATGTATTCAACAAACAAGGCTATGCCGAGATGTATAAGGATGTGATTCACGAGGATAGTCTGGAGATCGAAGGGGAAAATAAAGCGCCCGATTATGCTTTTCGGGTGGGTGGGCAGAGAAAGTTCTTCGTAGAAGCCAAGAAACCCGCTGTCAAAATAGAAACCGATATTCATCCCGCTTTTCAATTGCGGCGTTATGCCTGGAGCGCGAAACTGCCGCTCAGCATCCTTTCAGATTTTGAAGAGCTTGCCATTTACGATTGCCGCGCCAAGCCCGATAAAAAGGACAAGGCTTCCACCGGACGGGTCAAGTTATATTCGTATAAAGATTACATCGAGAAGTGGGACGAGATCGCAAACATCTTCTCGCGTGAGGCGGTATTGCGCGGTTCCTTCGATGCCTTTGCCGAAGGGGCGAAGCTGAAAAAAGGCACTGCCGAAGTGGACGATGCCTTTCTTGCCGAGATCGAACGCTGGCGCGATTTGCTGGCGACCAACATCGCCATCAAGAATGAATCGCTTTCGGTGCGTGAGTTAAATTACGCCGTGCAAATGACGATTGACCGCATCGTCTTTCTGCGCATTTGTGAAGACAGAGGCGTGGAGCGGGATGAACAGCTCAAAGAAATAGGAGCAGGCTCGGGCGTGTACGAGGCGTTATGTCAGTTATTCAAACGAGCCGACACCAGATATAACTCCGGCTTGTTCCATTTTTCGGAGGAGAAAGACGCCTCCAGCCCGACCGATAGCTTGACTCTAACCATTCAAATTGATGATAAGCCGTTGAAGGACATCATCAAGAATTTGTATTACCCTGAAAGCCCGTATGTCTTCCGCGAAATTCCGGCGGATATTCTGGGGCAGGTGTATGAACGCTTCCTCGGCAAGGTGATTCGCTTAACGGCGGGGCATCGCGCCAGGGTGGAAGAGAAGCCCGAAGTACGCAAGGCGGGCGGGGTGTATTACACGCCGACGTATATCGTGGAGTACATTGTTGAGAATACGGTGGGGAGGTTGGTAAATGGTAAATTGGGAGATGGGGAATTGGGGAAGGGGATGACTCCGAAGGAGGTTGAAAAGCTGCGCATTCTTGACCCTGCCTGTGGGTCTGGGACGTTCTCGCTGGGGGCGTATCAGTATTTGCTGGACTGGCATTTGAAATGGTACATGGACAATGACCCGGAGAAATGGGCGGGCGGAAAGAACCCTGCCATTTATCAAACTTCTGACCGCGGAGACGCAGAGAGCGCGGAGAAGAGCAATAAACTCGGCGACCTCCGCGCCTCGGCGGTGAAAACATGGAGATTGACGACCTCAAAGAAAAAAGAAATCCTGCTCAACAACATCTACGGCGTGGATATTGACCCGCAAGCCGTGGAAGTGACTAAACTCTCGTTGTTGTTGAAGGTCTTGGAAGGCGAAAGCCATGAGACCATCGGTTCGCAGTTGGCGTTGTTTCAAGAGCGAGTGCTGCCGGACTTGGGCAAGAACATCAAATGCGGGAATTCGTTGATCGGCAATGATTACTATGAAGGGCGGC
Organism: Anaerolineales bacterium; assembly: GCA_034435475.1. Lineage (GTDB taxonomy): Bacteria > Chloroflexota > Anaerolineae > Anaerolineales > Villigracilaceae > Villigracilis. The sequence goes on along the minus strand of DAOTXI010000224.1, from coordinate 8,472 downwards.
AGTTGACCATGCTGGTAGACGAAGAAGAACGCTACCGCGTGAACGCCTTCGACTGGAAAGCCGAGTTTCCGCAGGTGTTCACGCGAAGCGAAGGCGGCTTCGACGCCGTGATTGGAAATCCGCCGTATGGAACAATCATTGAAAAAGATCAATTAGATTATTTCAATATTCACTACCAACATCAGGACTACCAAAAAGATTTATATTTACTATTTTTAGAGAGATACGAGTCACTTATTAAGCCTAATCACCTGCTTGGTGTGATTATTTCAAATACTTGGTTGCAGTCCGTAAATCTTAGAAAAATTCGGCAATATCTAACAAGTAAGTATTCTTGGATAAAAATTCTGCACTTGACTGAAAAAGCATTCAAGGCTGTGGTTGATACTCATGTTTTGATCTTTCAAAAAACTAATACAGGAGTTCAAAGTAACAGCCAGGTAATTGTTGATTTCATGAAAAACAAAATCTCAAATCAACATCACTTGCTATCCGGCGATTTCATAGCAACCAATGGAGACCCCATAAATATTGTTGCTAACCCTGTAGAGCAAGAATTATCTAAGAAAATAAATTCAAACTCTGTGCTTTTAGAAAATCTATTTTCTGTTTACAACGGTATCAAGCCTTTCGAGGTTGGAAAAGGAAAACCACCACAGACTGAAAAGATTGCCAAAGAGCAGCCATATGTTGTAGAAGGTAAAGCTCCAGATAAGACGTGGAAGCCATTGTTGCGAGGGGGATTAATAAATCGATATGTAAATAATTGGGCAAATAATTATTGGGTTTTATATGGAGAATGGTTAGCTGCTCCAAGAGACGCTAAAATTTTTGAATTTCCACAAAAAGTAATGGTTAGGCAAACCGGAGACTCAATAATTGCAACCTTGATTGAGTCTGGTTTTATCGCCCGAAATAATATGCATATTATTTTGCCAAAAGAAGAAATAACAATCAATAATTACCGCCTTGAATATCTCCTTGGAATAATGAATTCTAAGTTGATGGATTTTGCTTACGAATTAATCAATCCAGAAAAAGGCGAGGCATTAGCAGAAATAAAGAAAAAACACGTAGAACAACTACCCATCCGCCCGATCAACTTCGACGACCCCGCCGACAAAGCACGGCACGACAAACTGGTCTCGCTGGTCGAGCGCATGTTGGCATTGCACAAGCAAAGTCCCCGCACACCGCAAGAGCAGGAAATGGTCAAGCGCGAGATCGAGTCCACGGATATGGGGATCGATGGTCTGGTCTATGAGTTGTATGGGTTGAGTGAGGAAGAGATTCGAATTGTGGAGGGAAGATGAAACGTTTCTTCCAGAAACTTCTTGAGTGGCTTCGGATGTTTTTTGTCATCCTATTCGAGGACGATGAAGATATTAAGAAATATAAACATCAAGAAGAACGCTTGGATTACAAGCAGGGATGGGAACAAACATCTCCACGAACAACAGAAATTGCACGACCAATCGAATTGGGAATATCGAGCTCTGACAAACCTGAGTATCGAAAGAGCAAATCAGTTCTTACCTACAGGGAAAGCATCTTGCTTCGTTCCATTCGTAGTGCTGTTGCAGGCGAGTATACGATCCTAATGAAAGTTCGGATGGGAGATTTTCTCTGGCTGGCAAACGAACCGAAAGATCGAAAGTTTCATAACAATCAAATTCAATGCAAACATGTTGACTTTCTGTTGTGTGATAAATTCAAACTCGAACCTTTGCTCGTAATAGAATTAGACGATAGTAGTCACAATAAATACGACCACATGGAACGAGATAATTTTAAAGATGAAACATTCAAAGCTGTAGGGCTACCTGTCATTAGAATAGAATTGCAAGAAAAGTACGATGCTAGTAATTTGCGAAAGCAAATACTTGAAAAGATAGGTAACCATAAATGATTTAATCAAATACACCTATGGATAAAGACCGGGACGACAAACTGGTCTCGCTGGTCGAGCGCATGTTGGCATTGCACAAGCAAAGTCCCCGCACACCGCAAGAGCAGGAAATGGTCAAGCGCGAGATCGAGTCCACGGATAGGGGGATTGACGCTTTGGTCTATGAGTTATATGGGTTAAGTGAGGAAGAGATAAAAATAGTTGAAGGATAAAGACCTGACAGGTCTCCGGAAGGCGCTGGTCGAATAAAGGTCATGTCCACGCCGAGAAATCAATCGGACGAGGGGTGAGACCTGTCAGGTCTGAAAATGGCGTGAAGTAGAAACGACGGATAAGGTGAATGACGCTTTGGTCTATGAGTTGTCCCTAACGGGGATGATATGTGGGGTACGAGAGTAAGAAATTAAATTAACTCACCTTACGCAGTTTGCCAGTGTATCGTAGAGGCGACCCGCCAGAATCCCATAAAACCTTTGAACGCAACAAAGGGTCGCCCTTTGCGCGCGCGGTTGCGTTGCCCGCATAAGGCGACCCTCTCTGGCGCAACGAAGTTCTCGTGGATTGGGACGGGTCGTCCCTACTGCGTAACATCAGTAAATTAACTGAAGGCGTTGGGCGGGACAATTACGGCTGCCAGAATGGGGAATGATCGTCAACGTCGTTATCGGTCAAGTTGAACAAGTCCATGGTTTCCGGGTCAAGGATGTAAATATCGTCGTCCCCATCACGATCTGACACAAAAGCAAGTTTCGTTCCATCCGGCGACCAAATTGGACCACGGTCTCCCGAAGGGTGGCTTGTTAAATTCACAACAGTCTGCTCGGTGAGGTTAACCGCATATATCTCGCTATTTCCATTTTCATCGGAAACATAAATTATTTTTTCGCCATCGTATGACCAAATGACATTATTCAATCCGAGCGCTTGTGGCGTGAGTTTAATGAGGTCTGAGCCATCAGCGTTCACAACATATAATTCGCATAAATATACGTCGCATGAGGTAAAAGCGATTTTCCGTCCGTCAGGCGACCAGACCGGTTCTACATTCTGCCCCTTTGTGAGGGAGTTTGTAATGTTCACGGGGTTGGAAAAATCCGCATCCGCAACATACACATCCATATTTTTGCTGTCTCCCAAAAACGCTGAAAAGGTTATCTTGTTCCCGTCCGGTGACCAATACAATTGACTGGGAAAGGTAACGCCAGTAATGCCTTTCAGGTCTACCGGCTTTCCATCCTCTATCTTCATGACGCATAACTGACGCCCTTCACAACGATCCTCTGCCCCTATAACTCCAAACTTCGAACTATCCGCAGACCAAAAAACCCTCGCCCAAGTGGCGGCTCGAAAATCATACATTTGATTATTGGTGAAGTTTAGGACATGAATATGCCCAAGACTTCCGACGGGACTTGTGCCGCGAGATGTCCTGAGAATAATTTTTCCGCCATCCGGCGACCAAGCGGAAATACAACAATCCATTCCAAAAGTAGAATCTGGGCTGATCTGATCGTATGCGCTCATTTCACTTGTGTCCAACACCTTGACAAGGCTCGATCCATCGGCATTCATCGTGTAAAGTATCGCGGATTTTTCAGCGGCAGAGAAAAAAGACACGTTTGCCCCGTCGGCAGACCAATCGGGATAAAACTTGGATAAAATATCACTCGCCAACTCAACCAAATCACTTCCATCTGCATCGATCACATAGATTTTCTGCTCTCCATCCACTTCGGAGGTGAAAGCGATCCTACCCGGCTCTTCAGCAACCAGAGTCGGTTCCAATGTGGGAATGGGCGTCGGCGGGACTTTTGCGGTGGGGTTTGAGGTAAACGCAGGAGCAGGCGCCTCAACGAGAGGGGGCTCTTCAGCCACAGGCGCCGAAGCACATGCCGTCAGAAGTATAAACAAAACAAGAGATCGAATTTTCTTCATCGCCTCTTTCCTCCACATTCGTTTGTTTTATACGCGCTTTGCAAGAGGGGAATAACCTGTACGCCCTCGATCTTTCTTGAGTATACAGCAGAAACTTTTGCTGCAGCACCACTCCCCTCTTATTCGTATGGGTCTTCAACGCCATCGGCGCCTGCTGCCAGGGAATCAAAATTCCCGGTCATATCTGACTGGCTGGCAGGAGCGGGCTTCCCGATTTTTTTGGGTTTAGTTTTTTTTGGTCAATTCACCGATGAGCAGCGCCACCAGGATCACAACCACCCCAACGCCAATGACGACGAAGGAAAATGTGGAGACCGAACCGAAGCTCCTTGCGAGTTCAAAAAAGATCTGGAATATGGCGCGGTCCGACGTCCCCATATCCACGATCGTGGAAAGCCATCCCAGCACACCCACCGTAACCAGCACGAATCCACACCCCAAACCGCTTGATTGAATTTGTTTCATTATTCAGCCCTCCCAGGCAATTTTCTGTATAGGTTGTGAATTATCACACAACAAAATGAAACCCGCAAATTCTCTGTTAAAATCAAATCAACCACCTAACGATGAGACACCTCTGGTCCCCCTGGCGTATGGCATACATTGAATCCCACAGAAAAGAAGATGGCTGTGTGTTCTGCAACGCGCAAGCCATGAAAGACAGCGTCGAAAACCTGATCGCCTTCCGCGGCAGGGAATCGTATGTAATCCTCAACCGCTATCCCTACACGAGCGGGCATCTCATGGTGATTCCCTTCGAGCATATTTCCACCCTCGAAGAGTTGAATCCCGCCACCCGCGCCGAAATGATGGAACTGACCTCGCGCGGCACAACCGTCCTGCGGGAGGCGTACAAAACAAAATCTTTCAACGTCGGCATCAATATGGGCGAAGCCGCGGGCGCGGGTGTGCTGGGGCATGTCCATATTCACATCGTCCCGCGTTGGGCTGGCGATACAAACTTCATGTCCGCGGTCGGTGAGACGCGGGTCTTGCCGGAGGCATTGGAGGTTACGTATAAGAAAGTGAGCGAGGGGTTTGGGGGGAAGTGAATAGTGAATAGTGAATAGTGATTGGAGATTGGTTCGGGGGATGATGGATGCGGAGACTGAATGAAGAATTCCAAAAAGAAAATTTTAGTGGCGTGGTTAATAATTGCGTTGGCAATAATCTTATCTTGCAACGGGCAGGGGGATGCACCTCTTACGCCGATATCAACTGAAACTCCTTCACTATTTCCCGGAACACCAACAGCGAGCCTTACGCCCACGCCTCAGGGATTTTCCACGCCCGCAGTCTATGGACCAGACCGCGAAAATTTTCCATCGAATATCAATCCATTATCCGGGCAGGAGGTGAAAGACCCGGGTCTGTTCGCCACGCCTGCTTTGGCGTTGTCCATTTCGCATTTTCCGGTTGCAGCGCGTCCGCAGGCGGGGCTATCGTTCGCGCCGTGGGTATTCGAGTTTTATATCACCGAAGGCGCGACGCGTTTCCTTGGCATGTTCTACGGTAAGTTTCCCGAACCGGAGAGTCCGATCACCGGCGATTGCGCGATACGCCGCGAGCCGTTCGCGCAAACTTCGTCCATGCTGGGCAATCGCATCTGGCTGGATGAAAACCAGAACGGTACACAGGAAGATTACGAAAAAGGTGTCGGCGGCATCTGCGTTGACCTGTTCGATGCTTCGGGCAATTTGCTTCACCAAACCACCAGCGACTCGAACGGCTATTATGGTTTCAACGTCGAGCCGGGAGATTACATCGTTGAGTTCAAGATTCCATTGTGGTTGAAATTTACGCAAAAAAATATCGGGGATGAGGATAAGGATAGCGACGCTGATTCGGATTCGGGTCAGGTTGAGGCGGATGTCAAATCCACGGCTCTTTACGTGGACGCAGGCTTGGTCCCGTCCGAAGAAGCAACTTCACCCTCAAGCAGTTCTCCCCTACCCCCCGCCGAGGTTGGACCCATCCGCTCGGGGCGCTTGCTTTACATTGACGTTCACGACATGTTCATCAACTCGTGCTTTATCTTCGCATCCGCTTCGCTGGAGATTTTGCCGATCCTGCCGCAGTGTTATCTCGTGCCGCACGACGAAGCCAGCGGCGGAGCGATGCTGCCCATCGAGAAGATGAAATCGTTGGCAGAGGAAAATCGCGAATCGCGGTCGGGCGAATTCAATTATGCAAGCAATGTGTTTTCAGAGACTCTCCTGCCCGGCGGGTTGCCCGCGCCGCGAGTGTATTCCTACGTGGCAAGGCTCAATCAAGCCGCATGGCTCTACGACCCACTCTCCGCTTCGTATTGGCGTTACGTGGACGACACGACGCCGGAAAATTCCGGAATATTCCACGCCGAGATAGACCGCCTGAACGGCAGGCAATTGCAGTTCGAGAATATTATTGTGTTGTTCGTCGAGCAGGAGGTGTTCGAGTACAAGCATGTGCCCGTCCCGACCTTGCTCGATTCGGAGCTGGAACTCGGCTCCGGCGGTTTTGCAACGCTCTTCCGCGACGGGATGAAGTATGATATTCGATGGAGCACGAAGGCGCGCGCTTATGAAAAAGAAACCGCCCTCGCCCGCCCGATTTATTTTGTAGACGCAAACGGTAACCCGGTTCCACTCAAGCCCGGGCAGACGTGGCTCTTCGTGGCAACGCCGTATTCGTACGTGACCAATCAGGGCGATGGCAGTTGGGTGATCCGCTACGTCGCGCCGGAGGGGGCGAAGTAATAAGGGTGATTGGTAATTCGAGATTGGAGGATGTATGCACTCTTATGTTCTTGGGATAAAGAAACTTTTCGAGAAAAACGCAAGCTCCGCCAATGCCGCGCCGATGAAGAAGTATATGCGCGACCAGTTCGAGCATTTGGGGATCAAGACTCCGCTCAGGGCGGCATTGCAGAAGGAGTTCATTCAGGCAAATGGATTGCCGCCATTGGAGGAACTGGATGTCATCGTCCGCGAGTTGTGGGCTTTGCCTGAGAGGGAATTTCAATATACGGCGACCAGTCTGCTCGGCAAACTGGAGAAGAATCTCGAACCTGAATTTATTTCGACCGTGGAATATCTGATCGTGACCAAATCGTGGTGGGATACGGTGGACACCCTTGCCGGAAACACCGTCGGCGCGATGTTCAGGATGTTCCCACCGGTGAAGAAGAAGTATCTCGCCAGGTGGCGCAAGTCTGATAACTTCTGGCTGAGGCGTACCACCCTGCTATTTCAACTTGGCTATAAAGAAGAGACTGACTTTGATTTGCTATGCGACTTGATCCGCGAGAATCTTGGATCGGAGGAATTCTTCATCAACAAGGCAATCGGCTGGGCGTTGAGGCAATATGCCTGGACCGAACCGGGAAAGGTTCGGAAGTTTGTCAAAGCCACGGGTGGGCTGAGTCCGCTCAGCAGGCGTGAGGCGTTGAAAAACGTAGGGTAAGGTTTGGGAGGCGAATCCGGCTAAAGTGGCTACGCGCATCATAAAGGCGACATCCCCAAGATGAAATTGCAATTCTGGAAATTGACAGGATTCCTCCAAAAAGGGTAAAATCTAGCCCGACTAGCCAGAAGTGAACTGGCTTTATTAAAAAGGAGTTCGCCTATGAATGCCGTCTGGCAGATCCAGGAAGCGAAGAACAATTTCAGCGAAGTAGTGACCCTTGCAAACAAACAGGGTCCGCAATTGATAACCAAACACGGAGAAAAGGCGGCGGTCGTCCTTTCGTACATTGAGTATGAGAAACTGCGCAAGTCGCAGGGGAAGCTTTCTGAGTTTTTCAGCGCTTCTCCCCTTGCGGGCGCAAACCTCAACCTGACCCGGGACAAGTCCCTGCCGCGTAAAACATTGAAGCTATGAAATATTTGCTCGACACTTGCGTCATCGAAGAACTGATCAGGCTCCGACCCAACCCAGACGTAATCGCTTTTGTCGACTCGCTCGAACATGAAGACATTTTTTTAAGCGTCATCACCGTGGGGGAAATTACGAAGGGGATCCATTTACTCAACGACCAAAACCGCAAACGGGAACTCGAAGACTGGCTTCGGGATTTTTTCCTCGTCCGCTTTGACGGGCATATTTTGCCATTAGACACAGCAATTTTCATGCGCTGGGGGGAGTTGGCGGCAAATATGGAACGGCTTGGTTTGCCCCCTGCCCCATCCATTGACTCGTTGATCGCTGCGACTGCATTGACTCATCAGATGGTGCTGGTGACGATGAATGAGGATGATTTCGATGCTACGGGGCTGGAGATTGTGAATCCGTGGTGAGGAAGATCAAGTAGACAAGTAGACAAGTAGACAAGTAGACAAGGAATGAGAAGATAGGGTCTTACTCGTTTCTTATTTTTATTTCCCTTCGTGATTGCGCATGAAGTCGGCGACTTCGGCGAAGCGGGTTTTGAGGTGGTCAACTACGGCGGGATGGAAATTCCCGGCATCGAGGGCGCGGTCCATGCACCACAGCCATTGGTCGCGTTCGCGCTCGCCGATGGTGAATGGCATGTGACGCATCCGCAGGCGGGGATGACCAAATTTTTCGATATACAAAGGCGGTCCGCCCGACCAGCCGGAGAGGAACATGAAAAGTTTTTCGCGCGATTGTTTCAAACTGGCGGCATG
>DAOTXI010000223.1:0-5742 GCA_034435475.1 Anaerolineales bacterium | reverse complement strand
CATGCCGCCCGCATAGTGCCGGATGTTGGAGGCGACTGCGACGAGGATTCTTCCTTCGACGAGATTCCCTTCGGCGCGGACTCGCAAGTCCAAGCCCTGCCAGAAGGTGGCTTCCCAAACTGTGGTGACGAAGAAGTGGGGAACGGCGATGTGTTTGAAAAAACGCGGACGCGGCTCGATCTTGCTGATGGTTTGGGCGTCCAGCCCGATCCCCGCCCATAAGAGGAAGGGGTGGTCGTTGCAATCTCCAACGTCCACATATTGCGGTTCGACGTTTGCCAAAAGCCGGGCATTCTCACGCAAGTTGCCAGGCTGCCACCAACTGAAGGGTTTTTGCCCTTGTTCGAGCGCCCAGACATTGGTGGTTCCGGCGGGCAGGACGGCGAGTGCGGTTTCAGTGTGGACGAGTCCGCTGGCGACCTGCCCCACGGTGCCGTCGCCGCCGATGGCGAAGACCGCTTCGTATTTCTCTTGCGCTGCCTGGTGCGCGGTTTGGACGGCGTGCGTTCCGCTCAGGGTTTCGGCGATGTCAATTTTCCAGCCCGCATCTGCCAGCGGTTTGATGATTCCGCGCACGAATCGGCGGACGGGAAAGCGCCCGGCGGCGGGGTTGTAGAGTAAAAGTCCCTTGCGCATGGAGGAGATTATAAAACGTAATTTGTAATACCAGACTTACGCAAAATGGTTTTTACTACTCTGCGCCAATTTTCGCTAATTTCTGACGTCCGGGATGGTTTTGGCTTTGAAGATGGGAGCATGTATCGAATTACCTCACCGATCTTATTTTCATCAAAAATACTGCCTCCAACGCCTTCTTGTCTTTGATGTACAACATTTGATAATAGGCTATAAAGCCGCGCCCGGTTTTGAGGGCTGTGATCTTTTGTTGATACGCTTGGTGATGTAAAGGGTGCTTGAGATTCTCCCTGAGCGTTTTTACCTGTTTCAAACAGTATAACTTCAAAAGACATGCGGGCTGGGTGGGACTAAAATCCACGCTTCTGACCCTTCCACGGCGGGGCTTTGCCTGCTTTGAATTCTTCCACGCTGGGACCTTGTAATTTGGCGAGCCGCCAAAGCCCGTAGATGTAACTGATGATCAATAGCACAATGATGAACGGCCAACCCAAAAAGATTCGCAGCGTGCCGAGCGCGCCGAGGGCATCTTGCTGATAGAGCCAGAATTCAACGGTTAGGCGTGCCGCGAATGCTACTGCCCACAAGATGGTCACTTCGTTGTAGGCGGGTAACACTTGCGGATGCCAATACCAATTTATTGACCAACGCCTGGTAATGAAACTGGACCACGCCACCAACGGTCGGTTGAACGCGACGCTCACCACGCACAGAATCACCGTTGTTGCACCTGAGAAAAAGCCGGGTAAAAAGAATCCAGAACCAGATCCGCTCAACTTGACGAAGAGAGCCGCCAACAGCGTTCCACCCAAGCCCCCGAGGGCATAGGTCAAATTTTCCCGTCGAAGGAGGCGGTAGGCGGCGAATCCGCTTGAGATGGAGAGCGCGCCCCAAAGCGCCGCATCCACATTGGATAATGAATTGATCAGCAAAAACGCCAGCGGAGGGAAAAAAGAATCGAACAGCCTTGATCCTCGACCGGAAAGAACGCCTCGTAATTCCTCCCCGAGTTCTTGCAGTTTACCCATCGGCGTGGCGACCCATCCAGAATTTTTTCCAATTACCTTTGCTGGCGTTGAGCGCGAGGAAGGCGTAAAGACTGCCTGTAAAGAAACCGAGCACCATCATCAAGACCACCCAAAGGATCGAGCGGACGATGGATTCCTCGCGATAGACGATCCACGCGGAGAAGAGGATGAAGCCGGTGTATAAGTCCACCATCGAGACGATGCCCCACGGGTTTTGCAGTAATGTTGCGCCGTCTTTGCCGAAGTCTCCAACGGTGAATCCGTAGAACAAGACGGCGGTCATGGCGAGCGCGCCCAAACCAGAAATGATCTTGGCAATATTCATGTTCATTTTGTTTTCCTTTTTGAATGCGTTGCACCAAACGGGTTGGTGTGTCCACTGCGCATCCGTCATTGCGAGGGTGTTCTTGTTTTTGCCCGACACCGTGCCCGAATGGGTAAACAATCCCTTTGCATTGAGGTTGAGATTGCTTCGCCGCCAAAGATCAAAAGCGGCGGCTCGCAATGACGGTTAAGCAATTCTCAATTATTTTTGGGGGGCATGGGGAGGAGGACGGATGTCCCTGCTTTGTAGGCTTCGTAATCGGCTTGCCCGCCCCATTTTTCATCGGCGCGTTTTTCGAGCATGGGTATGCCGCTGATGCGGGTAAGCAGCAGGGTGATGAAGATGGGGGAGATGAGGGTTGTCCATTGCCAGCCTTGCAGGATGGGCAGGGCAATGATCGTCACACCGACCCACAACACGATCTCGCCGAAATAATTGGGGTGGCGCGACCACGACCACAGCCCGGTGTTGATGAATTTTCCCTTGTTGGCAGGGCTGGCATTGAACGCGCTCTTCTGCCTGTCTGCAACGACTTCAAAGGCAAAGCCAAAGAGCCAGACGAGGAGTCCGATCAGGGCGAAGGTGTCCAACTCTTTGCGCAGGGTTGAGGTAATGGCAGCCAATGCCGCGGCGAGGGAAAATGCCACCCAAAGCCCCTGCAGGCTCCAGGTCAGCAGGAAGCGGGCGAAGGATTGTTTGATTTCACGGAAGCGGCGATCTTCCCCGGCTGCGCGAATCCGCATAAAGAGGAAGGATGCCAGCCGGATCGCCCAGATGGCAACGATGCCTGTGAGCAGCAAAGAACGGGTATCAACGGCGGGGCTAAGGAATATCGCCACGCCAATGACCGTGAGGTAGGTAATGCCGCCGGTCAGATCGTAGAATTTTTCGGTGCGAAGCAGGTAGGCGGGGACGAAGGCAAGCCATTGAATGATGAAGGCGAGCGCAACACACAGTGCAAATACGGGAATGCCGTTGACATTTGCACCTCCCTGGCTTCCGGCAAAGGCAAGACCGGCTGCGATCAATACCACGATGACAGTGGCAATGACTGAGCGTTTGGTTTCTGAGTTCATAGGTTTTTTCCTCTTGTTAATTTATTTTTTGACGGGGTTCTTTGAAATGACCGCGCACCCAACCGCGCCGGGCCCAAATGCGCTCTGAGGACCGGGGTAATATCCATGGAATAAGCCGCCTGTTCAGGAAGTAAATGGGCAGCCCGTTTTATATGGTGAGGATCGGTTTCAGTTGCAAGACGCTGCCAGTTGCACCGTCCTGAAGGCTGGAATGGAAAACAGGCTTGATTTATGAGAACCTTCGGGACGTGCGCGTAACGTCAGTACTTAATTTTACTGCCTGTCTGTATCTGTGACGCAGATAACTGTAGACTTAGAGAGTTTTTGATAGTGGGACATAAAAAACGTCATTAAGCGCGGTTTTCCACATCTGTGGTTAAGAAAAGGAAGATTTAGCCCCACTGCAACCCTGCGGATTGCCTGGCGTACATGGAGTATACTGTTCGGCTATTTGGGTAATTAACTCGCCTGACTCGCAATCCCCAAAAGTCTTTCTCAAATTTTATAAGGAAAGCAAGGAACTGCATATGTCAACTCGTTATAAAATTCGTCAAAATCTGATCTCGATTGGTGATGATTTCTGGATCGAGAACGAAGCCGGTCAAAAAGTTTTCAAAGTGGACGGTAAAGTGCTGCGCATTCGCAAGACGTTGGTTTTTGAAGATGCAAAAGGCAGGAAACTGGCTCAAATTCAGGAGCGCCTGTTGACCGTCAAAGATACGATGGTCATCGAAGATGCCGATGGCAGGGATATTGCAACCGTCAAAAAGGCGCTGCTCACCCCGTTGCGCGACAAATGGAATGTCAACGTGCGCGGCGGAGAAGACCTGGTGGTGCAGGGCAATATTTTAGATTTCGAGTATGACATCAAAGCTGACGGCAAAAAGGTCGCCGAAATTTCAAAGAAAATTCTGCGCCTGACCGACACCTACGCCGTGGATATTGCCGATGGTCAAAACGACATCCTTATCCTTGCAGTTGCCATTGCGGTGGATATGATGGCGCACGATGACGACGATAAGAAAAAGGATCGCAATAAGAAAAAAGACTGAGGCCGGGATAGAGAATGTTACCGTTGCTGCAATGCCGCGCCACGGTAACTCCCAAGGTCGTCTTTTAGGATTGTGGCGAGACCGGCTTGCCCGTCCTCGCCATATACCACGTCGCGGATTTTTTGAGTCAATGACGGGTCAACCGGCTTGCCTTTCGCGGTTTGGGTTTGGGCGGTCAGCAGGTATTGACGCAGTTCAAAAAACTTTTCGTACAATGCCTGCGAAAAGAATAAACCATTTTCCACGTTGAATTCATTTAATTCCGAGAGATAATTTTCCGCCCACTCCAGGTCTTTGGGTTTGTTCTCCATTGTCCAATTGGTTTCATAGCGGATGTGGATCGCCCAAAGTTTTGGGTAGGCTTCGATCCGTCTCTCAAGAATTTTGCTTAATTGCGCTTGTTGCAGTTGTTTCTCGGTCTGCCATTTTGAGGCGAGGTATGACAACAGCCCAATAACGAGCGAGACGATTGCCGATATGAGGACGGTTGACAGGTCGTTCATGGCTAACTCCAGGTTGTGAGAATTAAACGAATCAGGGGTCGGCGGTCAATTGCGGAATTATAAATTCTAATGCCCTTCCCCAGCCAACCTTGCGCTTCCGACCGCGCTCAAGACGACTCCGCCCAGAACGACCAAGCCGCCGACCAGGGCGAATCTCCCCATGCTCTCGCCATAGAATAAAAAAACCCAAATGGGATTAAGAACAGGCTCCAACGTCCCAATCAGATTTGCCTCCAATGCCGGGATGTGTTTGATGCCCTTGGTAAAGAAAATAAAAGCAAATCCGATCTGAAAGATGCCGAGGAAGGCGAGGATCAGCCAGCTATTCACCGTCCATGTTTCTTTCAGGATGAAGGGAAAGCCAAAACCCGCGGTGACGAGAAAGGCGATCAGGTTGCTCTCGGCGGGGTTGCCGTCCTTTTGGGCGCGGAAGGCAACCATCATCACCGCGCCGGTCACGCCGCTTAGGATGGCAAGCAGGTTGCCGTAGAAACCTTCCGGGCTGAGTTCGTCGCCGAAGAAGAGGGTCAAGCCGACGAAGATCACGAACATGGAGATGTAATCGGTGCGCGAGGGTTTTTCGCCGAGCAGCCAGTATCCCAACAGCACCACGTAAATTGGACCTGTGTATTGCAGGAATATGGAGTTCGCGGCTGTCGTCATCTTGGTGGAGGTGATGAAGAGGAACTGGGTCAGGATGAACATCCCCGCCGCCAGTAACTGCCACAGCCCAAACCGGGTCGGGAGGCGGCGCAGGTAGATCAGGAAAACGATGGCGGCGAAGAGACTCCGTCCAGCCAGGATCGCAACCGGCTGCCAGTCCAAAATCTTGACGAATAAGCCGCTCGTGCTCCAAAGAATGGCGGTGATGATGAGATAAAAAATCGCCTTGCGGCGCTCGGGAAGGGAATCCATTGAGTTCCTCACAGGAAGTTTGCGCGGAGGGCGCCGTTCAAGCCGCCAACGTAAATGGATTATACTGGTTGAAAGCCGGAAACAAAAACTTCTTGTAAATTCTGATATCCATGCGCTTAAAAGCTGACCTTACACTCTTTGCCATTTCCATTATTTGGGGATCTGCCTTCGTTGCGCAGCGCGTGGCCGGACAGGTCGGCAGCGTAT
>DAOTXI010000222.1:0-2909 GCA_034435475.1 Anaerolineales bacterium | reverse complement strand
AAAGTCGTCCTCGCGCGCGAAATTTTCCGCACGCCGCGCGTTATCATCGCCGCCCAACCCACCCGCGGACTCGACATCGGCGCGACCGAATACGTCCGCGAACAATTGCTCGAACAACGCCGCAACGGTGTTGCCATTATGCTAATTTCAGAAGACCTCGACGAAATTTTCGCCCTCTCCGACCGCATCGCCGTCCTTTATGAAGGGCGCGTCATGGATATTGTTTCCCGCGATCAAGCCACTCCCGAAAAACTCGGTTTGCTCATGGCAGGCGTCCAACCCGAAGAGGGCGCTTCTGTTGTAAAATAACGAAAAAATATCCATCGGTTCGGTGGTCGTGGCGCACCAGCCACGGCGTTGGTTGTCAATCATCCATCGAAAAGCGCCGCCGTTCATTTCGAAAGGACACCACTATGAACCTTTGGCAGGAATACAAACGTCCCGCCTCCGTTACGGAGGCAGTGCAGGCGCTTGCGTCGGCAGCCGGTCCCGCCATGCCCATTGCGGGCGGCACCGACCTGATGCTCGACCTCAAACAGGGACGTCACACCCCCGTCCACACATTGGTTGATTTGACATCCGTCGAAGAGATGACTCTCCTCGAGCAGCGGGGTGACTCGCTCTTTATCGGAGCCGCCGTCCCGGTCAACCGCATCGCACTGGACCTGTTGACTGCGGCGCGCGCCCAGGCTTTGGTCGAAGCCTGTAACTTGATTGCCGGTCCGCAGGTGCGCAATACTGCCACACTCGGAGGCAATGTCGCCCACGCCCTCCCCGCCGCTGACGGGACGATCGCACTCACAGCATTAAACGCCGAAGCCGAAGTAGCCAGCGCAACCGGCTCAAGGCGGATCCCATTCACCTCCCTCTTCGCCGGACCCGGCAAATCAGCCATCGATAAGACAAAAGAAATCATCGTTGGTTTTTATTTACCCCTTTCCAAAGCCCATCAGGCTTCCTGTTTCAAGCGCATCATGCGCCCGCAGGGAGTTGCCCTTCCCATTTTGAATTGCAGTGTCTGGCTCGAACGCGCCGGTGATTTCGTCAAAGACATCCACATCGCGGTCGGACCGGGCGGCTCCACCCCCTTCCGCGCCACCGAAGCCGAAGCCTTCCTGCGCGGCAAACCCCTCACCGAAGAAACCTTCAACCAGACATTGGATGCCCTGCTCGCTCAAGCCAAATTCCGTGACTCTGCCCGCAGAGCCAGCGCCGACTACCGCCGTCACATCGTCGGCGGTTTGTTTAAGGATGTGCTTTATACGGCGTGGGGCAGAGCAAGCTAACAATTGGACTCCAACGACAGGAGTCGTTGGAGTAAGTCAAAAGTCGGGAGACTTTTGACTCCGTTTCGACAGAGGAAACAATGACCAATCAAATATCTCTTATTGTTAATGGCAACTCTTACACCGTGGATGCAGTTCCCAGCGAAACATTATCCACGCTCCTGCGCGAGCGGCTGCGGCTGACCGGCACCAAGATCGGCTGCGAAGAAGCCGAATGCGGCGCCTGTACCGTCCTCGTGGATGGTGAGCCGATGATGTCCTGCGTTTATCCCGCCGAGCGGGCGAATGGCAAGACCATCACCACCATTGAAGGACTTGCCCAGCGCGTCCACCAGGAAATGAAGCTCCATCCTTTGCAGGAAGCCTTCGTCGAACATGGCGCCGTCCAATGCGGATTCTGCATCCCCGGGCAGATCATGACAGCGTATGCCCTGCTCGAGCGCAATCCAAACCCAAACAGCGAAGACATCCGTTTTGCGTTGAAGGATACGCTTTGCCGTTGCGCGGGATATCCCTCCATTGAAAATGCCATCATTGCCGCGGCTGAGGCGTTGAGAACAGGCGAACCGGTCAAACTGCCAACCCACATTCCCGATTCGATCCACGAACATAAGATGGTCGGGCGCAAGCATCTCCGCCCCGAAGCCGTGGAAAAAGTGACCGGCGACGCCATCTACACCGACGACCTGAAATTCGACGGCATGTTATACGCCAAAGCAAAACGCGCCATGATCCCGCACGGTTTCTTGAAGAAACTCGATGTGTCCAAAGCCAAATCTTTACCGGGTGTAGTGACGGTTTTAACCGCCGCCGACGTGCCCGCTGAAAAAAATCACGGACTGGTCATCTACGACTGGCCCGTCATGGTTGGAATCAACGAACGCGTGCGTTACGTCGGCGATGCTCTTGCCATCGTTGCCGCGCAAAGCCAGGAGATCGCCGAACAAGCCATCGGGTTGATCGAGGCGGAATTTGATCCCCAGCCCGTCATCACGAACCCGGTCATGGCTCGTCAGGCAGATGTCCCACAAATCCACGAAAAAGGGAATTTGCTCAAACACATCAAAGTCCGCAAAGGGGATATTAACGCAGGCTTTGCCAAAGCCGATGTGATCCTCGAACATACCTTCCACACGCAGACGACAGACCATGCGTTCATCGAACCGGAGTGCAGTATTGCCGTGCCAATAAAACCTGACCGGTCTTCTGAAGACCGGTCAGGTTTCCGAATTGAAATTTATGTTGGCTCCCAAATTGCGTATAAAGACCGCACTCAGGTGGGGCGGGTGTTGGGCTGGGATGAATCGCGCATTCGCATCGTCGGTCAATTGATGGGCGGCGGCTTCTGCGGCAAGGAAGATGTGATGGGGCAGATCCATTCCGCGATGCTTGCAAATGTAACCGGTAAACCCGTCAAGATGCTTTTCGACCGCCAGGAAAGTTTGCTCGTGCATCCGAAGCGCCATGCTACGCAGATCCGTGTGAAGATCGGCGCGATGAAAGACGGGCGGCTTGTAGCGGCGGAAACCGAACTTTATGGCGATACCGGCGCGTATGCTTCGCTCGGCGAAAAAGTGATGACCCGCGCCACCACGCACTCGGCAGGTCCGTACGATATTGAAC
>DAOTXI010000221.1:0-7721 GCA_034435475.1 Anaerolineales bacterium | reverse complement strand
CGCTTCGGCAGTCTTCAACATGACGTTGCCGGTGAAGCCGTCGGTTACTGCCACATCCACCGCGCCGCCGATGACTTCCTTGCCCTCGACGTTGCCGAAATAATTCAACTTTGCGGTTTTGAACAAAGGCGTTGCGGCTTTGACCAGTTCGTTACCCTTCCCCTCTTCCTCCCCATTCGATACCAAGCCAACTTTTGGATTCTTCACCCCGCGCACCTTTTCGGCATAGATACTGCCAAGGATTCCAAACTGGAGCAGGTTCTCGGGTTTGCAATCGGGGTTGGCGCCGATATCGAGCACAATGCACGAGCCGGTCGCCGTCGGGAAGATGGGAGCCAGCCCGGGGCGGTCCACGCCGCGGATGCGTCCGAGCCGGAAGAGGGCAGTGACCATACCCGCGCCGGTATTTCCCGCCGTGACAAAGGCATCCGCCTCGCCGTTCTTCACCAAATCCATGCCGATTGCCATCGAATTCTTCGGTTCGCGCGAGCGGGCTTTCAGAACCAATGCCTCACCCTTGTCTTCCATTGTCAGGGTCTCCGGCGCATGAATCACGCGGATGCTCAGTCCCTGTGTATTCTGTTTCTCAAGAACAGGCTTTATCTTCGCCTCATCCCCGACGAAAATGATCTCCGCGCCATATTCGCGCGCCGCCTGCACGCCGCCTTCCACATCCGGCGCGGGGTGGTCGTCGCTTCCCATTGCATCCACTACGATACGAGCCATATTTGTCTCCTAATGTGTAAAACAAGTCTATAGACTTGTTTTACGGGTTTGCTTGACATATAAAACATCACGATTATAATACGCCCTGCTTATGCGCTGGTGCTGGAACTGGCAGACAGGCACGTTTGAGGGGCGTGTGGCGCAAGCCGTGGAGGTTCAAGTCCTCTCCAGCGCACAAAGCAAAAACTCCCGCTTGGGAGTTTTTATTTTTAACACCGTGTGGATACTCACTCACACCTCGACGATCAGACTGCAACAGGTAACCGCGCCCTCGGCTTTGGCAAGTTCGCTCAGGTCAATTGGGGCAATGTCAAATCCCTTTTCTTCGAGCCGTTTGCAGGTCTTCGGAAATGTTGTCGGGTAGATAATCCTGCCCCGGACGGGCAAACAGTTGGCGGCGAAGGGTTCCGAGGCGTCCACTTCGATGAGATCAAAGCCGGGGAAGTTTGAAGGGTCCACCCAGTTTTTGTTGATCAGCAGGGTCGCATCGTCCACGCGGGTGACAGCGGTCTTCAAATGCAGGCAATCCTTCATCTCGACGCCCCAGACTTTATAACCATAATCGTCCAGCAGGAAGTTGAGTTGCTCCATCGCCTCGCGGTTGCTGCGGGTGGAAAGCCCAATGAAGATATTTTTACCTGCCACAAGCGCGTCTCCCCCATCCACTGTGGCGGGATGGGCAACATGCAACAAAGGGCGGTATGGAGATAATGCCGGGATGATGGTTTCAACCTCGGGCTTGCGCGAATCCGCGCCGGGGCGGGTGATGACGGCAACTTCAGGGAGAACGAAGGCCGTATCTTCGACGAAGACCGAATCAGGGAGGTCCGGTTCTTCGGGCAGTTCGATCACCTGACAACCCAGGTCGGCAAGAAGATGGACGTAGGCTTCATGCTGGGCGCGGGCGATGTCGAGGTCAATGGGCGTGCGCTCGATATGAGTGATCTCGCACTCGTTGAAGCGCGGGCTGATCTTGCGTGTGATGGCGATGGTCATATGGCAGGTTTGGTTTGCGTCTATTTTTCGTCGGTGCGGTAACGGTCAATCAGCGCCTTGGTGCGCGGGTCTTTTGGCTGGGAAAACAGTTCATCCGGCGTGGCGTCTTCGATCAATTCGCCTTCAGACATGACGACAACCCGATCTGCCACTTCCCTGGCAAATCCCATTTCATGAGTGACCACGATCATGGTCATACCTTCGTAAGCAACCTTCTTCATCACGTTCAATACTTCGCCGATCAATTCGGGGTCAAGCGCGGAAGTAGGCTCGTCGAAGAGCATCACGCGTGGTTCCATGGTGAGAGCGCGGGCAATGGCAACGCGTTGTTTCTGCCCGCCTGATAAGCGCATGGGGTACTCATCCTTCTTGAAGAGCATCCCGACGCTGTCCAGGTTTTGCTCGGCGAGTTCGATGGCATGTTTACGGTCCATGCCCTTGACGGTGACGGGACCTTCGATCACATTCTCCAATACGGACATGTGCGGGAAGAGGTTGAACTCCTGAAAGACCATGCCGGTCTTCAAGCGCACATCATGAATTAACTGCCGTCTTTCCTTTCCCTTGACCTCCGCTTCGACATGCACGCCGTCCACTTCGATGGAACCATGGGAGGGGTCTTCGAGAAAGTTGACACAGCGCAGGAGGGTGCTCTTCCCGGAGCCGCTCCTGCCGATAAGACAGACGACCTGCCGTTCAGGCACTTCCAGGTCGATGTTCTTCAAGACATGCAGACGCCCGAAATATTTATCGAGATTGGAAATCTTTACAATTGGCAGGGACATGTCACCGGTCTCCCTTGGCGAGGCGGGCTTCGAGTTTGCCCTGGAAGTAGGTCAGGATCAGGGTCAGCATCCAGTAGAACATGGCAGCCATGATGAGCGCTTCGAGGTTGTTGAACTGGGCGCGACCAACTTTCACCGCGCGCCACATCAATTCATGGACGAAACCCGTCGCGGAGACGAGAGCCGAGTCCTTCGTCATCGAGATGAAATCGTTGCCCATCGGCGGGATTGCAAACCGGAGCGCCTGCGGCAGGACGATGCGCTTCATGGTCTGACCGGGAGTCATCCCCAGCGCCATGGCGGCTTCCCTTTGTCCCTTGCCGACCGAACTCAAGCCCGCCCGGAAGGTCTCGGACATGTACGCGCCGTAGTTCAACCCAAGCGCGGTCACGCCCGCCACAACGCCGGAGAGGTTGATACCCAATTGCGGCAAAGCCAGGAAGAAAAAGAAGATTTGCAGGTAAAGCGGGGTTCCCCGAATCAGGGAGACGTAAAAGGTGCTGATGGCGTAAATTGGAGGGAAGGTCGAAAGCCTGCCCAACGCCGCGAGCAAAGCCAGCGTCATGGCGACAATGATCGAAAGGACCGAAATCAGCAGGGTCTGCCCAAGCCCCTGGGCGATGAAACTGAGGTTCTTGAGAATGAACTCGGAATCCAGTTGAATGGTCTGATACTGGATCGGACCGAGTTTGATCTCCTGACCGCTGAAAAGAAAAATAAGGATAAGGAATAGAACACCCCAGGATACGCCAACATGGGTGCGGAACAAGCGTTCCCTGCGAAGCTGCGCCTGATAGAGCAATTCCGCCTGCGAAGGCGGCGCTTTTCCCTGCTGAGTGGTGACTGCCATCTCTTCCTCCGTTTATGGAGATAAAAATAAAAGGGAAGCGGCGAAAATGCCGCTTCCCTGATTTCTTACATTGAGTTATTGATTCGGGGCGGCGGTCAGGTCCATCTCGAACCACTGCATCGAAAGAGCCGTCAGGCGTCCGTCGCTGTGCATGGCGGTGAAGATTTCATCCACTTTGGCGCGGAGGGAGGTTGTATCAAGCGAGGAGCCTTTGTCGAAGGCGGCGGCGAGGTCTTCAGAGTACACGGCGCCATCCAGTTTGACAACGGGCATTCCTTCGGCGATGTTCGCATCCACAACAGTCTCGGAGGTCACATACGCCACAAAGTCGGTGCGTCCGGCGGCAATCGCCTGGGCGCATTCCTGATCGGTCTCGAGCGGAACAACAGTCACGCCTTCGGGAACGCTGGCGTAAATGGAGGACTCGGGCAAGCCCAGACCTTCCATATCGCCATTGAGCCAAAATTCGTAGGTGGTGGCGGCTCCAGCGCAAACCGCCTGACCGGCGAGACCTTCAACAGAATCGATACCGGAATCAGCGGCAACAGCCACGACAGCGGGGGTGTAGTAGTAGGGCACGCTGAAATCGAGCACGGTCTGGCGGGCGGTGGTAACGGTCATCGAGCCGACGCTCACATCCCATATGTCAGC
Source organism: Anaerolineales bacterium (assembly GCA_034435475.1). Lineage (GTDB taxonomy): Bacteria > Chloroflexota > Anaerolineae > Anaerolineales > Villigracilaceae > Villigracilis. The sequence continues at coordinate 3,713 of DAOTXI010000221.1, read as the reverse complement.
CCAGGAACCGGCGTTGATCGCATCCCAGGACGGGGTGGCAAAACAGGTTTCCACGCCAAGCGCTTCACCAATGGCTTTCGCCACGTCCACATCGAAGCCCTGCATTTCAGCGGTGGTCAACGCGTCGGAGGGGCACTTGGTATCCGAGGAGCGCGCGCCTTCGGTATTGAGGAAGGACTGGGGCGCATAGTTCGGGTCGGTCGAGACGAGGATGTATCCGCGTTCCGTGATCGCGCCGAGCAGGTCCGAAGCGGTCGAGCCGCCCCCGCCGCCGCAGGCAGTCAGGACGAGAGACACGGCAACGAGCAGGCTGGCAAGTGTAAACAGTTTTTTCATTTTCTCCTCCAAAGAGAAATATAAAAAGATTGGGCAGTGGATTAACTGCCGCAGAAGGTCTTCCTCCCGCGCTGTTAAGCATAGACCATTTTTTTCAATTGTGCAAGGATTTGAACCCAATTCAGGATGGTAAAATTGTGCAGATGATTCCCCGGAGGTAAACCAAATGACCGCCATATTCCCAAGCGCAGAATGGCTGCAAGGGCTGGAAGAAAAACTGAACACAGACGCACGCTATCACGAGATCGCAAAGAACTGGGAGGGCGACCTGTTCTTTTATATCGAACCGGAGGGCAGCCTGAAAGAACAACTTACTTTTTATCTCGACTTGTGGCATGGCAAATGCCGTAAGGTGGAGTACAAGCCAAACGCCGAAAGCCACCCCAACCCCGTCTTCACTCTGACGGCATCCTACAAGGACATCACCGCTGTCCTGACTGGAAAATTAAACCCAATGACCGCCATGATGACCAGCAAACTCAAGGTCAAGGGCAGCATGGGCTACATGATGCGCAACGTGCCGACCGTGCTCGACTTCGTCCGATGCGCCCAGGAAGTTACCAAAGAAATTATGTAGCGCAGGATAAATCCTGCGCCCCCAGCCATGCAGCCAATCCTCAAAATCAATCTGACAACTGGCGAATCCGGCGAATACCGCATCCCTGAAAAATGGGAAAGGGATTTCCTGGGTGGAGCCTCTCTCGCCGCCCGGATCTTATACGACACCCTCACCCCGGCTCTGAATCCGCTCGAGCCTGATTCTCCCCTCCTGTTCATGACCGGACCCCTGACCGGGACATCCGGACCGACGACAGGACGATTCGTCGTCTGCGGGAAAAGTCCCGCCACCGGGCTTTGGGCGGAATCAAACATCGGCGGCTTTTGGGGACCAGAACTCCGCGCCGCCGGGTACGGCGGTCTGTGGATCACGGGCAAGGCTTCGGAGCCGGTATACCTCTGGGTCGAAGACAACAGGCTTGAGATTAAGAAAGCGGCGCATCTTTGGGGGATGAATACCTATTCGACGCAGGAAAAGGTCAAAGAGGAAGTCGGGGTTAAATCCGCAAGAGTCTGCGTAATTGGACCTGCCGGAGAAAAACAGGTTTTGTTCGCTTCGATCATGTGCGACCACGGACGCATGGCAGGCAGGACGGGCATGGGCGCGGTGATGGGCTCGAAAAACCTCAAGGCGATTGCCGCGCATGGGGCGAATGAAATCCCGGTCTTCGATCTTCCAAAATATAAATCCCTGCGCTCCGAAGCGAACCGCAAACTGCGCGACGACAACGAGGCGAAAGTGATCCGCGAAGTGGGCACGGCGGGGGCGGCGAATTACGCGGAGTATCTCGGCGCGATGCCGGTCAAATATTATTCGAGCGGAGTCTTCCCCGATGTGGATAACATCTCAGGCGCGAAGATGACCGAGACGATCCTGACCGGGCGCAGCGCCTGCCAGGGCTGCGTGATCGCCTGCGGGCGCGTGGTGAAACTGCCGAAAGATTCGTCCAAACACAAGGGGCCCGAACACGAGACGATGGTTGGCTTTGGCGCGAACCTGCTCAATAACAATCTCGAATCGATTGTAGACCTCGGCGAGTTATGCGACCGTTACGGCATGGACACGATCAGCACAAGCAATACCATCGGGCTGGCGTTTCATTTGTATGAAAAGGGAATTATTACAAAAGAAGACACAGGCGGCATCGAATTGAAGTGGGGCGATGTGGATGCCATCGAAGAATTGGTGCGGCTGACCGGTTCGCGCGAGGGAATCGGCAACCTGTTGGCGCAGGGTTCAAAACGATTCGGCGCGCACTTCGGCGCGGAAGAGGAAGCGGTTCAGGTCAACGGGCTTGAAGCGGCGTATCACGATCCGCGCGGGGTTTCGGGCATGGCGCTCTCTTACGCCACATCGCCGCGCGGCGCGTGTCACAATCAATCCGATTATTTCTTTGTGGATTGGGGGCATTCGTTGGAAGAGATCGGCATCGAGTTTTTAGACCGCCACGCGCAGGCGGAAAAAGCCGCAAATGTCGCCAAACATCAGAATTGGCGGACGGTGGATAACGCGGCTGTGTTTTGTATATTTGCGAATGTTTCAGCGGGTGAAAAAGCCGCGCTCATCAACGCCGCCAGCGGATCAAACTGGACAGTTGATGAAATGATGAAGTCCGGCGAACGCGGGTGGAATCTCAAACGCGCCATCAACAACCGGCTTGGGTTGACACGCCAAAACGACAAACTTCCGAAAGCCATGTTGACGCCCTTCCCCGACGGTGGCTCGGAGGGGTTTGTGCCGGATATTGAAGAGATGCTCTTTGCTTATTACAACGCAAGAGGATGGGACGGGCAAACCGGCAAGCCGACGAGGGAGAAGTTGGTGGAGTTAGGTCTGGAAGATGTTGCGAAGGATTTGTGGGGGTGAGATAGAAAGTGGAAAGTAGTTTGTGCGCCTTGATGCTTGACCGCTGACCGCGGTCCGCCGTCAGCGGTCAAATTTTGGGGTTTTGAGTAAACACTATCTTTATAGAGTTTTCTCGAAGCAAACGCTATTCTCCACACCCGCATATTGACCGTAGTTTGGGATACGTTTATAGCCGCTCTTTTCGTACAGCCGGATCGCCTCCGGTTGTTTTTTTCCCGTTTCTAAAACGCATTTCGAGTAATTCAATTCCACCGCCCAGGTCTCCAGCTCAGCAAGAACCCGGGCAGCGATTCCTTTTCCACGGCTCGCGGGCAGGGTAAACATCCGCTTCACTTCCATCGTCCCCGGCTCGTATTCCTTGATCGCGCCGGACGCCGCGGGCTGACCTTCGTCATAAGCCAGGACCACGCGCCGGATCATATCTATCTTGTTGAATTGGGCGTAGAAGGAATGGCCCTTCCCGTCCCGTTCGGCAAGTTCAATATCAAGATGTCGGACGAGTTCTATAAAGTCCACATTTTCGGAATTGGTTCGGATGATAGAGATCATAAAGCCTCCACAATGTGTAAAAAGAGCGTCTCTGTTTATCGATTAAACAATAAACCCGCCATCCGAAGATGGCGGGTCGTATTTTACACAATTTTCTACTTGATCTTTAACATCTGGGTCAACTTCATCGCCAGGTTCAGGTCACCTGCCAGTTTGAGCTTGCCTTGCATGAAGGCCTGCATCCCGTCAATTTCGCCGGTGAAGATTTTGACGTAATCCGCAGAGTCGGCGGTGAGGGTCATCTTGGGGGAAGCGTGGATCCCCTTTGAGACTTCGCACTTGCCATCTTTGATGGTGGCATACCAGTCACCGGGTTCTTCGCCCGTGAACTTGAATTGGATGGTGGCATCCAGCCCTGCCGCTTTTTCGGGAATGAACGCGCCGGGCATTTTGGACATGAGGG
>DAOTXI010000220.1:0-1582 GCA_034435475.1 Anaerolineales bacterium | reverse complement strand
TCTCCCTCTGTGATGGCGGAAGTGGGGAAGGTGCTACGTCAGAATGGTTTGTTCACTTTCATCATGGCGAACAACATGGGCAGTATGGTCTTTGTCGTGCCGCCGTTGTGCATCACTAAAGAGCAATTGGATGAAGGTCTCGCCATTGTCGAAAAGGCGTTGGAAGTTGCGGATAAGCAAGTGAAGTAATTCGATATTCGAACATCGAATTATCGAATATCGTTCATCTGGAGAAACCATGGAAATCTTAAATTACATCAACGGCGAATGGGTCAAGCCCAACGTCAAAGACTATGTGGATGTGATCAACCCGGCAACGGGACATGTGATCGCGAAAACTCCGCTCTGCTCCAAAGCAGATGTGGATGCCGCCGCCCAAGCCGCACGACAAGCCTTCGATGGCTGGCGCAGAACGCCGGTCAATGATCGGGTGCAGTATCTGTTCAAATTGCGGAATCTGATGCGCGAGAATGGCGACAAGATCGCCGAGCTCATCACCAACGAATGCGGCAAGACTTTTGAAGAAGCCAAAGCCGAAATGGTACGCGCCTATGAAAATGTGGAAGTCGCTTGCGGCATGCCGCACATGAGCAAAGGCGAATTCGTGGAAGACATTGCCCCCGGCATTGACGAGATCATGGTCCGCCAGCCAGTGGGGGTGTGCGCCACGATTGCGCCGTTCAACTTCCCAGGCATGATTCCGTTCTGGTATTTGCCGTATGCGCTGGCGGCGGGCAACACTTACATCGTCAAACCGTCCGAAAAAGTGCCGATGACAATGCAGTTCATCTTCAAACTGATTGAGCAGGTTGGCTTCCCCAAGGGCGTGGTCAACATGGTCAACGGGGCGAAGGAAACGGTGGATGCCATACTTGAACATCCGACCATTCGCGCAATTACTTTCGTTGGTTCGACCAACGTGGCGAAATATATTTATGCAACCGCCGCCGCGCATGGCAAACGTGTGCAGGCACAAGGCGGCGCGAAGAATCCCGTCATCATTTTGCCGGATGCGGATATGGAAATGGCGACAAAGATCGTCGCCGACTCAGCCTTCGGGTGCGCGGGTCAGCGCTGCCTGGCGGTTTCTCTCGCTGTAACCGTGGGCGAATCAAAGAACGAGTTCACCGAATTGATCTGCGATGCGGCTTCGTCTCGCGTGGTCGGTTATGGCATGGACTCTGGCGTGCAGATGGGTCCCGTCATCAACACCGCTTCGATGCAGCGTGTGGAGCAGTTGATTGCGCTCGGCGCCAAGGAAGGCGCGGGCGTGCCTGTGGATGGCCGCGGGACGAAAATCAAAGGCTACGAGGGCGGCTCCTTCGTCAGACCGACGATTCTGTCTGAGGTCCAGCCGGGAAGCGAAATTGCCCGCACTGAAATTTTCGGTCCGGTGCTCAGTCTCATGCACGTCAATACTATTGAGGATGCTATCCAATTAGTGAATAGCGGACAGTATGGCAATCAAGCCAGTTTGTTCACTACAAGCGGCAATGCGGCGCGCCGTTTCCGTTATGAAGCCGATGCAGGCAATATTGGGATCAACATCGGTGTGGCAGCGCCGATGGCGTTCTTCCCCTTC
>DAOTXI010000219.1:0-1607 GCA_034435475.1 Anaerolineales bacterium | reverse complement strand
TGACTCCCATTGCCGAAATGTTTCAGAATGCCAAAGCCGGGCAGATCGTCGGCATCGGCTCGGTGGCAGGCGACCGCGGACGTGTGGGCAACCCCGGCTACAACACATCCAAAGCGGGTTTGCATACTTATCTCGAAGCCCTGCGCAACCGGCTGACCCGTCATGGCGTGAATGTCTTGACGGTCAAACCGGGCTTCGTCAAAACCGAAATGCTCAAAGCCGCGGTTGGACCGACTCCCTTTGCCATTGAGCCGGAAAAAGCCGCCAGCGATATTTACAACGCCATGCGCAAACGCAGGCAGACCGTTTACACTCCGTTCTTCTGGGCGTATATCATGCAGGTTATCCGGCATATTCCCTCCTTCATTTTCAGGCGAATGTCTTTCTAATTAAACAAAACCCTAAAGGTCTTCGAGACCTTTAGGGTTTATTTCACCAACCATGTTCAACACCTTCAAGCAATTCGAAAACTTCGGTCACTCATTGAACGCGCCGGGGTATCACATTCTGGCGAGCACAACAGACGATATCCATTCCGCGTTTGCGCTGGCAAAGAAACACGGCCTCACCGTCGCCGCGCGCGGAGCGGGGCGCAGTTACAACGACGCCGCGCTCAACGGCGGCGGGATCGTGCTTGATCTCTCGGCGATGAATCTGATTCTGGAATGGAATCCAGCGACCGGCGTGGTGCGAGGCGAGCCCGGCGTCACGCTCGAACAACTCTGGCAGAAAGTCGAACCCGACGGCTGGTGGCCGCCCGTCGTCTCCGGCACCATGAAAACCACACTGGGCGGATGTTTATCGGCAAACATTCACGGCAAAAATAATTTCAAGATGGGGACGTTTGGCGAACATGTCATCGAGTTTACCGCAATTTTGCCCACCGGCGCCGAAGTGACCTGCTCACCCAAAAAGAACGCGGATTTGTTTTATGCGATGATCAGCGGATATGGGATGCTGGGAATTTTCACCTCCGTGACCTTGCAAATGAAGCGGCTCCATTCGGGACTGTTGACTGTGGATGCCTTCCCCGTGCCGAATCTCCGCCGGCACCTTTTTGCCCTGCAAGACGGCGCGCCTGAAAATGATTACATCGTCGGTTGGCTCGATACCTTTGCAGGCGGAGGTTCGCTGGGCAGGGGGCAGATCCATGCCGCGCGGTATTTGCGCGAGGGCGAAGACCCCAACCCGCAAGAGACGATGAAGTTGAAGAATCAAATTCTTCCGCCGTATATCTTTGGCGTGTTTCCCAAGTCGATCCTGTATCACTTCATGAAGCCGTTTGCCAATAATCTTGGCTGGCGCATGGTGAACCTTGCCAAATATGCCGCCTCCATGCGCAAGCATACCTTCCGCCAATCTCATGCGGCGTTTCACTTCCTTTTGGATTATGTCCCCAACTGGGAACTCTCCTATGGGCGCGGCGGCTTGATTCAATATCAATCGTTCCTTCCCAAAGAGACCGCCGAAGCCGCGTGGACGCAAATGCTCGGCCTGTCGCTCAAACGCGGAATGCCCTCCTATCTCGGCGTGACCAAACGCCACCGCCCCGATAAATTCCTGCTCACCCACGCCACCGATGGTTTTTCACTGGCTCTCGATTTCAA
>DAOTXI010000218.1:0-8942 GCA_034435475.1 Anaerolineales bacterium | reverse complement strand
GCATACGGGATGGGCGTGTTGACGGTCAACTGGTTTGGCATCCTTTTTCTGATCATTGCCTTTGTCCTGTTCGTGCTTGACATCAAAGCGCCCACCCATGGCGCGTTGACCACGGCGGGAGTGGCGTCTTTCATTGTCGGCGCGCTGGTGCTGTTCAATTCGCCGGGGACGCCGCAGTTCCAGCGTGTGTCTGTGCCGTTGGTTATCGGTACTGGCATTTTCATCGGCTTGATCTTCTTCGGCATCATGATGATCGCGTTACGCTCCCTGCGCAAACCAGTGGAGACGGGGGCGGAATCCTTTATCGGGAAAACAGGCACAGTCAAATCGTTCGAGGGCGAGGCGGGGCAGGTTCAGGTGGAATCCGAGCTTTGGAGCGCGGAAAAAGCCGCCGGGTCCGGCGAGATTCGTAAGGGTGATAAAATCGAGGTCGTCGAAGTTAGAGGTTTGAGATTGATCGTCAAGAAAAAGTAGAACAAGCGTAGGACAAACTTAAGTTTGTTGTACAGGAAAACGAAATGCCTGTTACCCCCACCCGAGACCGAGTCTCCCCGCAAACGGATGCACGCCCGCTGCGCCGCCCCGAATGGATCAAAGTGCGCGCGCCTTCCGGTGAAAATTACGAACGCGTGCATGCGCTGATGCGTTCGAAAGAATTACATACGGTTTGTGAAGAAGCCATGTGCCCGAACCTCGGCGAATGCTGGGGCAGCGGCACAGCGACCTTCTTAATGCTGGGCAATGTTTGTACCCGCACCTGCGCCTTCTGCGATATCAAACACGGCAAGCCCGGCTTGTTAGATTGGGGCGAAGCCGAACGCGTGGCGCAAGCTGTAAAGTCAATGGATTTGAAACACGCCGTCATCACATCTGTGAATCGCGATGAACGCCGTGACGGTGGCGCGCCGATCTTTGCAATGGTCATTCGCCGCATTCGTGAAGTGTTGCCGGGCTGTTCCATCGAAGTATTGATCCCCGATTTCAAAGGCAGCATCGAAGCCTTGATGATCGTCATGGATGCCCGCCCCGAAATTTTGAACCATAATGTAGAGACGGTACCGCGCTTGTTCAAGCAGATCCAACCGCAGGATAAATACGAATGGGCTGCCGCGACTCTCTCGAACGCCAAGAAACTTGACCCGGAAGTATTAACCAAATCGGGCATCATGGTCGGCATTGGCGAGACGATGGACGAGATCAAGCAAGTGATGCGCGATCAACGCTCGTGGGGCGTGGACATTCTCACCATTGGGCAATACCTGCAACCCAGCAAAAAGCACATGCCCATGGACCGTTATTACAGCATGGAAGAATTCGCCGAACTGCGCGAGTTCGGCAAAGAGATCGGCTTCAAGTGGGTCGAGTCGAATCCGCTGGTGCGCTCTTCGTATCACGCGGCGGAACAAGTGAGAGCCTTGAGTGTGGTGCATCGCAAGTTGTATGGCAATGGGGTGATGAGTGAGCATCAACTGCCGGTTATAAAGTAAGAAATAAATATCAACAATCTCCTTAACAGGAGATTGTTTGTTTATTAAGACAATGTAACGACAATGAGGTTAAACCATGACCGTTGATGAACTGACAAATCAATTTATAGGGTTTCAGGCGGAACTAAAATCCTTTCTCCTGCGTATGACCGCCAGTGTGCAGGATGCAGAGGATATTGTTCAGGAAACCTACCTGAAAGCCCATGCCAAGATTGGTTCCTTTCGCGGCGAGGCCACTTTGAAGACATGGGTCTTTACCATCGCCTCCAACCTTGCCAGAGACCTGCTCCGCGCTAAAAAACGCTGGCCCGAAAATGTGACTGATATTTGCAAAGACGCCGCATTAAGTGATCGCGAATTCTTTCAGGAAGCCATGCGCATCCGGCAGACTTCGCCGCAGGGAAATTTTGAGATCAAAGAACATGTCGCTTTTTGCTTCACTTGCGTTTCCAGGTCGCTGCCACTGGAACAACAGATCGCCTTGTTTCTAAAAGAAGTCTATGGCTTTAAGGTTCAGGAGATCGCCATCATCATGGAACAAAGCGAAGCGATGGTGAAATATTATTTACACGTCAGCCGCGGACGAATGATCGAAGTCTTCGACCAGCGTTGCGCATTGATCAATAAACAGGGAGTCTGCCATCAATGCACCGAATTGAACGGCATTTTCAACCCCAAGCAAAAAGCGCAAGAGGAAATCGTCAAGATTGAGATGGCAAGGGATGCAGAGAACAAGGATAAGGAAACCTTGTTCGACCTACGCATGAAGATTCTTCAAGAACTTGATCCCTTTGAGTCGGGCGCGGCGGCATTGCAGTTGCATCATTTGGAACAGAATCGCAAGGTCATGGAAAAGCACCTGGGGAAATCTGAGTAATACGCCTATCGTTTTTTATTGGGTATTCGTCTAAATAAGAAAGGAGATTAATAATGAGTACAGCATCGAACGGAAAAGCAGTCACCAGCAAGACAACCTTTAGTCGTGAAACCAGCATAAGCGTGAATATTGAGGCGGATGCCGCCATCCTTTGGGCGTTGCTCACAAATGCAGCCGATTTCCCGCGTTGGAATTCCACCGTGATCTCCATCTCGGGCAAGATCCAAAGCGGCGAAACCATTGAGTTGAAATCCACGCTGGATGAGAAGCGCACCTTCAAATTGAAGATCAAGGAATTCGTGCCGAACCAGCGTCTCGTTTGGGGCGACCCGATGGGGAGTCGCGTTTACAGCCTGGAAAAAGCCGGGAAGGGCACCCAGTTCAAAATGTCCGAAAAGATCGGCGGTCCTCTCTTCCCCTTATTCGCCGGTATGGTTCCCTCCTTCGATGAGTCTTTCGAGAAGTTTGCGGCAGACCTTAAGAAGGAAGCCGAAACCATTCAACTTTCGAAGAATTAAGGAGGCAGTCATGGAAAAGCGAACGAAAGACAACCCGTGGAAGTTAAAGACTCCGCCGCAGACCTCGGACTATGAAATGTACATCGATGAAAAAGACGGTAAAGAGATCATCGTCTGTGTCGTTGGAACCACCGTGATGCATTATGACTATCGCTGTCTGAAAGATTTGCACGCCATGTTGAAAAAACACGGCGATTGGATGGAACTGGGCAGCAAAGATGAAAAGCAGGACGCCGTAGAAGGCACCGTTGAATTTTGGGCGCGCTCGCCTCAAAACCCGATCGGTGGCTGGTATGGGCTAAAGAAAGGCTTTCGCGGCCGCTTTGGCATGTACATCCCTCCGTTGATGGAAGCGCTGGGGCTGGCAGAAGTGGAACACAACGCACGCAATAACCGTATGCGGGCAAAGTAACACTGATGCGAGTCGAAACTCCCGCTGGTTCGATCGGCGGGAGTTTCTTTCATTAAAATCGCCTTACATGCTCGCTTAAAGGCGGGGCGGAATTGGATGGGAGGAAAAACCCGCCCAGGCTTGGAATTGCCGAGACCCTATTCACCACTCACTATTTGGCTATCAACTAAGTAAATCGTCGAATGTTTCTTTACAGATATTAACCGCCGACCACAGACCATAGACCGCGGTCAGCCGTCGGTGGTCGGCTTGTGGCGTTAAATTTCTTTTGGCGTTCTACTTAGATCACACCCAACTTCTTCCCCACACTCTTGAACGCCTCCAAACCCTTATCAAGGTCATCCTTCGAGTGCGCGGCAGAGATCATCACGCGGATTCTCGCCTTCCCCTGCGGAACGGTGGGATAGCCAAGAGACATCGCAAATACACCTGCTTCGAACAACTCGCGGCTGAATTGCTGTGCCAGCGGCGCTTCGCCAAGCATGACCGGGGTGATGGGCGTTTCACTCACGCCGGTGTTGAAGCCAAGGTTCTTCATTTCGGCTTTGAAATACTTTGCGTTCTCCCAAAGTTTATCCACCAGTTGAGTCGAGTCTTCGAGCAGGTCCACCGCCGCCAGACAAGCCGCCGCATCTGGCACAGTCACTGCGGAAGAGAACAGGAAGGGGCGCCCACGCTGACGAAGCCACTCGATGATGACCGCCTTGCCCGCCACAATCCCGCCCACCACGCCAAACGCCTTCGACATCGTGCCGATCTCCACATCCACCTTGCCGTGCAAGCCGAAATGATCCACGATTCCGCGCCCGCCCTTGCCGAGCACGCCCTCGCCATGAGCATCATCCACCATCAGCAAAATATCGTATTTGTTCGCCACTTCGTAGATGTCGGGCAGAGGCGCAATATCGCCGTCCATGCTGAAAACGCCGTCGGTGATGATGAGCGCGCGGCGGTAATCTTTCAGGTGGGCTTGAATCTGCTCTTCGAGCGATTTCACGTCGTTGTGTTCGTAGGCGACAATCTTCGCGCCCGACAAACGACAACCGTCAATAATGGAAGCGTGATTCAATCTATCCGAAAAAATCACATCCTCCTTTCCAACCAAAGCAGGAACAGTGGCGAGATTCGCTGTAAAGCCCGATTGAAATGTGATCGCCGCCTCCACGCCCTTGAATTGGGCGAGTCGTTTTTCGAGTTCGACGTGCAGGGTCATCGTCCCGGCAATCGAGCGGACAGCCGCAGGACCGACTCCCATCTCATCGGTCGCTTTTTTCGCGGCGGCGACCAACGCCGGATGATTCGCCAGCCCAAGATAATTATTCGAACAGAAATTCAAAACTTTTTTTCCGTCCACCGTCAGCCAGGCGCCCTGCGGTGAGCCGATGGTGCGGATGTTATTGTACAAACCCTGCGATTTCAAGCCGTCAATCTCTTGCTGGATCCAATCAATTTTAGACATGGTTTCTCCTTGTGAAAACGCAATTTTATTATAGCGATTTCCCCACTGCACGATGTCATGTTTTTATTTGTCACTTATCACTTCTGCCAGCAGACCCAACTCGGCAAGTTCCGCCAAAACTTTTTGGATGGCTCCCCCTTTGACGATCACCGCTGTCGGACTTAATAGCTCGCCGAGAAATTTTCCCGCCTTCGACTTGCGGATCTCTTCCATAATCTCGGGCTTGCTGACTCTTAGCACAAGCAGACTCTCCACCCGGGCTTCGGGTCCGTGCGCGTCCCAGCGTTTCAGTCCCTTGACCAGCGCAGGTGGGACGGCTCCATTCGTGTATTTGACCAGCATCGCCAGCAACTGCTCGGCTTTCAACCCCTGCTCTGTAGCGCGCCTGAGCGATTCAGCCGTTACACGGTATAGATAATCGTCCCCCTTCGGCTCATCCCACTCACAGAATCGTGCCAGTTGATAACGAACTGCGCGGGAAAACATGCGAGAAATGGCGATTCGTCCGTTTGAAGTGATAATGATCTTCCCGTCGAAAGTCGCAGGTCGCAGATCGTTCGACTTTCCACTTTCTACTTTCCACTCAATAATACGAAACGCCGTCGCGTCCTTCCCCTCCTCCGGCGCAGCCAGGTCCACCTTGCCCAGCCAATGCAGGGTTTGAATGACGCATTTCACCAACGCGCCATCCACTGCATCCCAATAGGCGAAGCCGCGCAGATAGGTCCCGTCCGATTCGCGTTTGATGAACCAAGAGTCGTAATCTCCGGCGGGGCGTTGATAATCGGGATATTTTTCCTTGATGGCTTTTACAAAAGCAGGGATGCTCCACCACTTGCCCGGCGGGACATCATTGACGAGGTTCACAAGGAATTCGCGCGTCACCTGCGGCTGGTTCCTCCACTGGCCTTCGCAGACGATGCCGGGGATCAGGCGCAGTTCATCGAAGTCTGTGGAGTTGAGCCAGGCGTTGTACAGCATATCCAGCGCGTCGCGGCGGGAGGCTTCCAGGAATCTCTTGACGGTTTCAGGATGCAGACCATTATCTTTAATCAGACCAGCAGTTTCGAGCAGACTTTGCAGGTCACGCTTTAAGCGTGACCTGCGGTCATTGTCTCCAATGCGCAACGCGGCAAGAGATGTGGTCGCATCGTCGAGGATGTGATCGGTGACGGGAATCTCGAAGGCTTTTTCGACAGGCGTGGCAGGGCGCCCAAGCGGTTCGGAATTTCTCGCCACTTCAGTATCATCGGTTTCGTGTTCGATGATCTCCAATAGGTCTTCGGGGATGTAGGCAAATTCCTGCGCGCCTTTTTCGGTGTCGAAGAAGGCCTTGGCAAGCAGGGCGCGATAATACAACGCTTCGGTTGCAGAGACAGGGTTGAGGTATGGTTTTTCACGATCCCGCCTGCCCGCGCCCATTTCGCGGATATCACCGTATTTGCGGGTGAAGACCGCCCATTCGATTTTGCCGTCCGCTTCGATCAATGCATCGAGCGCAGACCGGGCATCGGCGGGGAGAACGCTCAGGGTCTCGGCAACCGCTTCCAGGTCCAGCAAGGAGGCGCAGAGTTCCTCAAGCGCGGAGTCAACATCGTTCGATTCCAATTCCAATCCCCACAGTTCAGCAACGATGCGCAGGTGTCCGATATCGGTTTTTAGAAGGGATTGATCGAGGGTGTGCATGGCGCTTTCCACTTTCCATAATTGTATTGTAGAAAGTGGAAAGCAGCGAGTGCTTACCCGTGAACCACTTTCAAGGCTTGCGGGAGAATCTCGAAGTTTGCCTGTTTTAAGTTGCTTCCAAAACTTGTGAAGATTTCGCCGTCGGCATGGATGTAGAGCGGAAGGTTTGAGGCGATGGACATCTTCCTGAAATCTCCCATGCGGATTTGTTTGAAGCGCATGTGCGTGCCGCTCATGAATTCCGGCACGAGGCGGAACATCATGGCGCGCGAAACCTTTGTGACGGCGACACTTTCCATTTTGCCGTCGTTGTTCTTTGAATCGGGCGAAAGCATGAAACCGCCGCCCTCGCGCGGACCATTGCACAGCGTAAGCATGAGCAGTTCGTCGTCCCAGTTCCCGGTGTCGGCTTCCACATGAATCTTTGCCGGGTTGTGGTTGAGCAAAATGGTCTGGATGACGGCGGTGAGGTACATCAGGAACCCCTTGACGATGGGCAATTTGTGCGAACGGATGGTGACGACCGCGTCAAAGCCGATGCCGAGGGTGTTGTCGAAATATTCCACGCGCCCGTGTTCGTCGGTCATCATGCCGATGTCCACGGGTCGAACGTTTGCGGCTTTCAGCGCATGGGCGAGGGCATGGTCGGGTTTTTGGGTGATGCCGATGGAATAGGCAAAGTCGTTGCCGGAGCCGATGGGGACAACGCCCATGACCGGGCGCTTCCCTGCCGGGACCTGCATCAATCCATTCATCACTTCATGAGCCGTTCCATCTCCGCCCATGGCAACCACCATATCGTAACCCTCCTCTGCGGCTTGTCTGGCAAGTTCGATGGCGTGCGTGGGGTAGACGGTGCCGCTCCATGTCAGCTCGCCTTTGAATTCCTGCGCGATGGGACGCAGGTCGTTGGCGGTCTTCCAGGCGCGTCCCATGTCTGCCATGGGGTTGAGAATCAGTTTGACTTTGCGGGGCATTGGGAGTCTCCTCGGTCGTTTATCAATACAACCCCGCAGGTTGGAACCTGTTTCCCGTCAGCGTTGGATGGTTGAGCCGTTCACTTTGACCGGATTCAATTTGCCGGTGACCACCCGGGCAATGACAAACTCACCCCGGCGATGCTTCTTGGCGTGATACAGAGCCGAATCCGCGGCGCGGAGCAGGTCGATGGGGTTGTTTGCATGGAACGGATAGACGGCAATCCCCGCTGTAATGCCGAGCTTCATTTCCCTATTTTGTGGGAAGGGGAATCTGTATTCGCCCATCAATTCGATCACCTTCCGCATGACGGTTTGAGCCGCTTCGAGGTCGGTATTGCGCATCACCAGGGTAAGTTCATCCCCGCCGTATCGCGCGAGGAAGTCGGACGTGCGCATCCGCTGGGCAAGGAAGTTGAAAAGGGAATAGAGCAGTTCATCCCCTACGTTATGACCGAAGGTGTCATTGACGGCTTTGAAACCGTCCAGGTCCATCATAACAACGGAAAATGGCGCGCCGGTCTGGTCGGCAAGCCGCCATTCGTCCTGCAAGCGTTCATCAAGGGCGCGGCGGTTGGGAAGCCCCGTCACAGTATCGGTATTTGCCATCTGGTTCAGGCGTTTATAAAGGCGGGCGTTATAGATCGCCACGGCAGCCTGGTCTGCCAGCAGGCTGAGCAGGCGCAATTCGGAACGGGAAAATCTGCCTGTCACAGTCCGCGAGAGGTTCATAACACCAAGGATTTCATCCTTGAATTTGAGGGGGATGCCGATGATCGAGCCGTGCCAGTGAGCCGGGACATTTTTGTAGAGCGGGTGGGCAGACATATCTTCCACTATGATCTGCTTGCCCTTTTCCACCACAGTGCGGGTCAAGCCTTCCTTGCGAGGGATCATGGCAGGCTTGTTCCTCACTCCTTCATCATCCAAAGAGGCGCCAAACTCTAGCGTGCCGCGTTCGTAAAGATAGAAATGCACCGCCCCGGCGTATTTGACCAGACTCATGGCTTCGGTCACCATGGCATCGAGCACTTTTTGCAGGTCGAGGTTCGAGGTCAGGTTGAGACTGATGCGTTTGAGCGCGTCCAGTTCGTCCGCCTGGTGTTTGACGGTGGACATCAGCGAATGTCTTGAGATGATCTCCTGGGTAATGGACCTGGCTTCCTCCCCTTCGTCTCTCGGCTCGGGAAAACGTTCCCGCGCCTCGACAAGGACTTGAATCAGTTTCAGGATCGCCCGCTTTTCTTCAGGTGGAATGGAATTATCGCGGGAAATAATATCCCATGCGCGGGAAAAAACCGTTCCGACCTTGCTTTGTGTTTCGTCCATGATTGTTATCAATGGTAATTCAATCTTAAAATTGCGTTCAGGTTACTCTTGTACTATTATACACTTCTGAATCGGATTGAAAGGGCTGAAATGGACTGTGTTAGAATGAGTTTCATTCCATTTGTTTGAGGTTAATTTGTCCGACTCATCGAAGTTAACTCCTGCCACCCCGTTGACACGGCGAAAACGCGCCCTCG
>DAOTXI010000217.1:0-2617 GCA_034435475.1 Anaerolineales bacterium | reverse complement strand
TTGAAATGGAAAAGACCATGGGCTTCCGCGCGGTTAAGCATCAGGCGTTCGTGGGCGCGGGCTACTTCGACGCGGTGCAGACCACTGTCAATGGCGGCGAGATTTCCACCGGCGCGATCAAAGGCTCCACCGAGGAACAGCAGTTCAAGCACTAAAGCAGATCATTAAAAGGCTCAGCACTCTGTCGTTGAACTTCAAAAAAACCGAAGGCGTTGCCGCTCGTCATCGGCGTGATTTCAGATGTATAATTTGAACATCACAACGAATTGATTCAAGGAGAAAATCCATGCGTAGAATGTTCGGCTTTTTGATCGGCGTTTTCACCGGCGCGTTGGTGGGCTCGGTGCTCGCCCTGTTACTCGCCCCCGAATCCGGCGAAACCCTGCGCGGACAGATCCGCGACCGCGGGCAGAACTTCCTCAACGACATCCGCCACTCTGCAGACGCGCGCCGTATTGAATTGCGCAGCCGATTGGAATCGCTCAGGGCGCCGAGGGAAGAGTTCTAGTGCGTGATACGTGATACGTGATACGTGATACGTGATACGTGATACGTGAACAGATAAGATCGACTACTTGCGCCTTACCCATTACGTTTTACGAATTACGGAATTATAGAATTCCACAACCCGCGCCATACACCCCCCATACTCCGCCCTTGTGGAGATAATATTCGCATTGAGACCTGCGGCTTCGGTTCGCAGGTCTTCTCTTTCCAGCCCCAACAGGATCGCATCGGCGATGGACTGCGGATCGTTGGCGTCGAACAGCAGACCGTTCTGCCCGTGAGTGATCCACTCGCGGATGGATTCCAGATCGCCTGCCGCGGGAAAACATCCGCACGCCATGGCTTCGAGCAGGGTGTTCGGCGTGCCGTCATGGATGCTCGGCGAAACGACGACCTGCGCCCTGCGAAAGACCCCGCCCATTTCTTCGTGGGGAAACGCGGGCAATAACTCCACTGAATTTTGAATCTTGAATTCATTTACCCAGCCCAGCGCCTGCGGTTCGTTCTGCATCCCTGTGCATAGAAATTTCGCATCCGGTCGTTTTGCCAGCACAAGCGGAATCGCCCTGAAGAATGAATCGTTGCGCACATACGGGCGGACTCCGCGCGGGTTGATGATGATGGGTTCCTTTGTGAGTTCCTTTGGTGGATAAAAAACATCGCCTCTGACTCCGCCGTTGCCGGGCGCAACCAACGTGGGTTTTCCCCCGCCCAAGCCCCATTCGAGGGCCAGCCTCGCGTCGCGGTTCACATCGGCGTGCAGGGCGTCTGCAAGTTTCAACGTCTTGCGCGTGTAATACTTCATCAACGGCGTGGACGGGGCATGCAGGGTAAAGTCGTTGCCCCAGGTGGAGACCAGGAACGAAGGGCGAGGAACGAGACCTTGCAAAGCAGAGGCGGCAAGCATCCCTTCGTAGGGGATGCGCATGGCGTGGATAATACCCGGCTGAACCTCTTCGATGAATCCGCGCAGTTTGCGCGCGGACGCGGGAATGGTTGCGGGACCGATCCACTGTCGGATTTTTGTACGCAGGCTCAAGGTCCGCGAAGAGGCGCTGGAGGGGGCGGAGGTACGCTTCTTGACGGCGCTAAAGGCAACGGGGGTGAACTCCATCCGCTCGATGGGAAAATCCACTTCATTTGATTCGAAGGTGGTTGCAATGAAAATTTCGTCGCCGTGTTTGGCAAAATAACGCATCCAACTGCGCGAAATGGGCGAGCGGGCATCTGTGACAAAGAGCAGGCGCATGGCGTGATTATACAGCCGTTCCAAATACCGGGAAAATAACACCCACTTTGTAGTATATTTAAGCCATGAGCGCAGGACGCATATTGATTGTCGAAGACAATATGGACACCTACGAATTGGTGAAGTTCATTCTCGAAAAGAATGGTTTCGAGACCTTTCTTGCCATGAACGGGCGTGACGGGGTCAACGCCGCCGTTAAGCAACATCCCGACTTGATCATCATGGATCTTTCGATGCCTGAAATGGACGGCTGGACAGCCACCCGCCTGATCAAAGGCGACCTGCAAACCATGTCCATTCCATTGATCGCGCTCACCGCCCACGCCCTGCCCGGCGACCGCAAACGCGCCTTCGACGCGGGCTGCGACGAGTACATCACCAAACCGATGGACCTGCTCGAACTGCTCGAAACCGTGAACGACTGGATGCAAAAAGGGAAGGCGTTGAGCGGGTAAACTTTCAAACCAATGGCGCGCGCTGTTCTGAAATGGAAAAGGGTGAGCCAAAACTTTCAATCAAGAGGTACAACAATGAAACAAATTTGTGTCGTCGGCGTGGGGTACGTGGGTCTGGTGACCGGTGCCTGCTTTGCCGACCTGGGAAACCGCGTGACCGCGCTGGATGTAAATGCCGAACGCGTGGCGAATCTCAAAAAGGGCATCATGGCGATCTACGAGCCGGGGCTGGATGAACTCGTCAAACGCAATGTCAAAGCGGGGCGCATCACCTTCACCACATCCTATGCCGAGGCGTTGAAAGGCGCAGAGTATGCCTTCATCGCGGTAGGGACTCCCTCCGGGTCGGATGGCTCGGCGGACTTGCAGTACGTTGCCGCCGCAGCGACTTCGATCGCCAAGAATA
>DAOTXI010000216.1:0-1969 GCA_034435475.1 Anaerolineales bacterium | reverse complement strand
ATGCCGTGCGTTCGTTGTTGAAATCGTTATAAGGACGGTTGTCTAAAACAGCAAGCCTGCCAATGGGGCGGGTCTTGCTTTGCTCGTAAGCGATAAAAAATCCGGCTTGGGAATGTTGATAGAACGGGAACCGCCTCCGGTTAAGTCGGAGGCGTTCGTCCATTTGCAGGGGCGGCACCCACTGGGGAATCTCCTGATAGACGGAAAAGGGCAGGGAGAGAAAATCCCGCAGATGCCTTTTGTTATCGAGGTCGATTTGGATGATGTTCATGATCGTAGCGCAAACTTAAGTTTGCGTTACATGGCCTTCGCGCGTTCTTCCATTTGTTTACGCAGATCGTGGGAGTCTTTGTCGATGGTGAAGATCGCGCCGAGATAGAAGAAGAAACATAACAGCCATGCCACGGTGCAGATGAGCAGGATGGCGGTTTTGAGGTCGTACATATCGGCGATGAGACCGGTGAGGATGGGCGCAAATGCCGCGCCTGCGTTTTCGACGAAATATTCCACTGCCTGCGCCGTCGAGCGGACTTCGGGCACGGTCACATCGTACACAGTGGCAATGACGTTGGCGGAGGAAAGCGGCATGAAGATGGCGGTCAGGCACATCAGGACAAAGAACTGATTCTTCGCTTCGATTGGTGTGGTGATGGCAAGGTACATGAAGAGCGCGCCGAGAAGAACGCCGACACTGGAAACCATGATGCGTCCCTTGTTGGTGCGCTTGAAGGCCGCATCGCCCAATGCGCCGCCCACAAAATACCCAGCCGCGAGGATGAGGATGACCGGCGCCATGGTGAAGAGGATTCCATTCGCGTCGTATCCGCGTTCTTTTTCGAGATAGGCGAAGAAGAAATAGGTGATGACGTTCCACGGGAAGACGCCCGCGAAGCCCTGCAAAAAGATGAACCACATGGTCTTCTTCTTGAAAATCTCTTTGGCTTCCGCCCAGGAGAATTTGAAGGTTTGCATCTCAGCCATGTTCTCGAATTCGGGTTCGGCTTTGCCGCGCGGCATCTCCTTCACGCCGAAGAAGATCAGGACTGCGATGACCAGACCCAGTGAGCCGGTGATGTAGAACACGCTTCGCCACCCGCCGATGGCTGGGGCGACCATCAGAGCCAGGATCATCCCGACGAGATAGCCGATAGGCTGGGCGAGCTGCAAAATTCCGTACACTTTGCCGCGCAGGCTTGGACCGAAATAATCGGCGATGAGCGTATACAAACCGGGGTAGGATGAGTCGTCAATGCCGGTCGAGGCGCGGGTGACGAGGAAACCGCCGAAGGATTTGACGATGGCGTTGAGCCAGGTCGTCGCTCCCCAGACAAAGGAAGCCAGCGAAAGCAGCCTGGTGCGCGAGTAATGGTCGTATAGATAGCCCCAGATCGGGTATAGGATGGTGGCAACGATCAGCGCGCCGGAGTTTACCAATCCCCATTGTGTATTGGTGATATTGAAATCTTGGCTGATCTGCACCTGGAGCGTACCGATCATTAATTTGTCGGTCTGGTGCAGGAGCATGAAAAAGAAGAAGATAACGACCACGAACCAGCGGTAATTTGATTGGTGCGACGACATGAATAATTCTCCGATTTACGATTTACGATTTTGGATTACGGATTACGCATCACGCATTACAGATTTCTACCCATCTTCCGAGATGATCTCCTGCGCCAGTTTTTTCAGGTCTTCCGGGTTCGGGATCTTCGCCGAGTTGAAATATTGTTCCAGCAAATCGAGCGGACCGAGACTACTGACAACCTGCCCTTCTTCGATACGCGTCCGGGAATGGATCTGGGGGCGTTTGACAAAATGGAATTCAAAGGCGTCTTCGGCGTATTTTCTCAAAGCCGGTTCGTCTATGAGTGAATCCCATTCTCAGGGGTATTCGACGATGAGCCGTACAATCGCGCCTGCAATTTCTTTTTGGCTGGGTAATTTCTTTTTGATGAACGCTGTTACATTC
>DAOTXI010000215.1:0-5170 GCA_034435475.1 Anaerolineales bacterium | reverse complement strand
GGGTGATGGTGATGGTGTGAGCGTATAAGTCCGCCGGGTGAGCGCGGGCGGGTTGGGAAGGAAAGAGGAAAAGAAGAAAGAAGAGAAGTGTGATGAATGGAAGGCGGCGGGTAAAGTTTTTATGCACGCGGAGATTATAACCACTTCAACGCAGAGCAAAATCTATGTATTGAAGGGGGGCAGGGAAGACTTGACTTGCGTACCATTTATGGTACACTTCTGCGTATGGATGACACTCGGCATCGGGAACCAATACTAAAAGTTGTATTTTATAAAAGCGAGTCGGGCAAAGAACCTGCCCGCGAGTGGTTAAAGGAGCTGCCAAAGGCAGATCGTCAAGCCATCGGCGAAGATATCAAAACAGCCCAATATGGTTGGCCTCTTGGAATGCCGTTAATTCGCAAGATGGGGTACGGGCTTTGGGAGATTCGCTCTCACATTAGTTCGGGAATCGCCAGAGTTTTATTTACCGTGATCGACAGGACAATGGTTCTTTTGCATGGTTTTGTCAAGAAGTCACAAAAAACGCCTCAGGACGACTTGGATACCGCTCATCGCCGTCTGAAGAAAGTGGAAAAGGAATAATAATGAACAAGAAACACATCGGAAGCAATTTTGACGATTTCCTCAAGGAAGATGGAGTCTATGAACAAGTGCAGGCTGTCGCCACCAAGCGTCTCATTGCCTATCAGATTGCCGAAGAAATGAGAAAGAAAAAGATTAGTAAAACAGCAATGGCAAATCGAATGAAGACCAGCCGCGCCGCATTGGAACGCCTTCTTGACCCTGAGAACGCATCGATCACATTGTTTACCTTGGAACGCGCCGCATCCGCTTTGGGGAAAAAGTTGTCGGTGCAGTTAGCGTAAGAATCAATTATGTAAGGGGGATTTTAAATAGAACTCCAAAGAAGTGGAAGGATTATAGATTGTTTACGGGAAAAATGAAAATCCCGAAGGGATGTCATGGCATTGTGAACCATGTCATCCCTTCGGGATTATTCGGAATATTTGCCAAATTCTACAATAATTTCATCTCTACGTTTTTTTTCATGGCAGCCACTGCGGCAGGATGCCCTCGGTAATGGTAATAGATTGATTTGTGCCTTCGCGCCACAAGCCGATCTCCGGCTTGAATTGTCCGCGCATTTTGAATTGCTGGAACAATAATGCAGTTCCCCACGGATCCCATTGCGGGGAGTTGTAGGTGTAATCAGGGTCTTGCGCGACGACGATGCCTTCGAGCAGGGACGGGTTGAGCACCCACAACACGCGCGAAGGGCTGTACTCTTCCATCCGCAAACCGAGCACAAGCCGTTCTTCCAGCGGAGACCAAGCAAGGGAAAAATACGCATTGTCATAAAGATCCACCGAGCCGAACAAGGGAATTGTCTCGCCCGTGGAAAGGTCGGCGAGCATCACAAGCATGCGTCCGCCGGTGTCGGTCTGTTCAAGGGTGGTGTAAAGCAAACGATTCGAATCGGGCGACCAGGTCACAGGTCCGCCGGTGGTGGATGGGAAGAGGACCTGCTCCCCGCTTGTAAAATCTATCATGTGAATGAAATCCGCCAACCCGTCGAAGGAGGCGAGGCGGTTCGCATCCGGCGACCAGGAGGGGTTGTATCCCAGAATGCTTTGGTCTTCGTAGACAGGTCCATCCGAACCGTTCTCCAAATCCACGACCCAGATGCGCGGCGAGCCAAAAGGCAGGTCGGGGGTCGGTCCCGCCGCTTCGCGTGAGTAGGCAATCCGCTTATCGCCGGGGGCAATGACGGGCGTGGTGCAGCGGTCGAAACCGCAATCCAGCAAAATTGATTCATCGCCGCCATCGCGACTCACCTTCCACAAATCTATCCCGCCGTTCTGGTTGACGGATGTAAAGACGATGAAATCCCCTCCCTGAGCAACGTCGAACGAGACGACTTTTATTTCTTCGGAAGTGAGACGCTTCACGCCACCCCCGTTCATGTCCGCTGACCAGATGCCGCTCTGCCCTTCGGCTGTGACCAGGTACGCCACCCGTGTTTCCCGCACAGAGAACGTCCAGCTTTGCGGCTTCTTCACTTCGCGCCCTTTGATATTCGTCTCGCCTGCAATGACTTTTACGGTATAGGTAATTTCAGGGTCGAATGGTTTGAGTGGAACATACCTCACGCTTGTATCATCCACCGTTTGAAGATAGCCCTCATGGACCGGGTCGAGAGCGACCAGTTCGGAAACCATCTCGGCAGAAACGACCTCGGAAAATTTGAAGGTGATCGCCGCATATGGACCGACCAAGCCATCCTCCGGCAAATCCACGCGGACGCTCACGCCCGCGCTTTCACCGATCCAGATGATGATTCCGGCAACGGCGGCGAGAAAGAGAATCAAGCCAATGGCAAGCGTGTCAACTGTGATGCGTGATTTCATGGGAAGAGATAAGGCTGGGCGGGAACATCCGTTGGGTCCACCGACTCGGCGACGATCATCGGCGCGCGCGTTCCATTGAGTTCGATGGATTCGATCTTCCCTTTGACGACCACCCAGGCATCCTGCTGGAGCGTGCTGGATTTTTCCCATTGGACGGGCACGGCGATGGCGAACCCATCTGCGGCACAGCAGGAGACGACGAAGCGGCTGACGAAGAATTGACCCGCTTCGAGTTCGTCGCCAAAATAGACAAACCCCACCACCGATGCTTCCTGCCCGATGAACTCAGTAACATCGTCCTGATAGTTGAACAACTTCAACCATTGCAGGATGTTGCGCTCCTGCGACTCGGTCTCGAAGATGCTGGCAGACGAATCGGAACTGACGAGCGGGGCGCTGGTATTGAATCCCTTTGTGATGAACGCGGAGGAATCCAATGGGCGGGCGGGGATGAGCAATCCGATTGCGAGGGGGATGAACATGACCCACAAAACCGCTGAAGAGGGAGCATGGTCGTGTTCATGATGATGGTCGGGATGCTCAATCTCATGCTGGCGGGAGCGGCGGTTTTCGGCAAAGACCGCCTGCGCCATGAGGGCGAGAAAGACGATGGCGATGATCGTCAGCGGCACAAAGCGGGCGTTGATGTACCAGGTCAGCTGCCCATTGACGGCTTTGAGTACGAAAAAGACGCACAAACCGAGAAGCAGAAGACCTTGATACGAGCGGAACATTCGTTGGGGCATGGGAACTCCAAAAGCGACCAGGGACGGTGGATGATAGACGATGGTCTATGGTCTACCGTCCGTATTTATTTCACAAAATAATTAAACACCAATCCGGCAATCAGACTCATCATGAATGGAATCAAAATGATGTACGCCACGGCGCGGCGCTTGAAGACCTGCAAATACATGATCGTGCTTTTGATATCCACCATGGGACCGAAGACAAGAAACGATAAGATCGAGCCGAAACTGAACGCGCCCGTGAAGCCGAGCGCGACGAACGAATCCACTGTCGAACAGATGGAAAGCAGAATGGCAAGCAAAAGCATGACCAGGACCGAGAGAACCGGTCCGCTGCCAACGGATAATAGGGTGGACTGGGCGATGAAGGTCTGCAATCCCGCCGCCAATAACGAGCCAATGATCAGATAACGCCCCATGTCGAAGAACTCGTCCACGGTGATGAGCAGCGCTTTGCGAATTTTCTCAAGAAATGAATCCCCCGCCTCGGCATGGACATGATCGTGATCTCCGCCCGACAGAACTGGAATCAAAACCTCATCCGCTTCATGCTGGGCGGAGAAGACGAGTCCGACTGTTGCGGCGATGATGAGGCTGACGACGAATCTCCACAAGAGCATCTGTCCCCACCCAAACGCGGATGCGGTGCTGAGAATCACGATGGGGTTCAAGACAGGCGCGGCAAGCAAAAAGGAAATCCCAGCCGAGAGCGGCAGACCTTTTTTGAACAAACGCCGCGTGAGAGGCACAACTCCGCACTCGCAGACGGGGAAGATCATGCCCATAAACGCCCCGCTGATCGCCGCCGCGCCGGGGCGTTTCGAGACCCAACGGCTCATCCCATCGCGGTCCACGAAGACTTCGACCAGACCTGAGGCAAATGTTCCAAGTAAAAGATAGGGCACGGCTTCGACGAAGATTCCGAGAAAGACCGTTGCGAAGACATTGAGTTTGTCCCACAGCCAGGGGAGGAATCCCGCCGGCATCATGCTCGAAGCGACAGCAACGAGGACGGCAATAAGTATAAGCAGAATGGTATTTCGGGGGAGGCGTTTGCTTACGGTTGTTTGCACGCAAGGATTATAACCCTGCGATAGTTGCCCTAAAAAATTTTCGAGAATTTCTCATATGCGGGTTATCCACTCGCCGTATTTGGAAAATCCCAAAGGGATGACATTGTTTGCAATCTCTGCCCCCCCTTCGGAGTCGTTCTGTTTGTATAGCATCAATGATTCAACCGAATTGCTATGATCTCGTTCCACACCAAGATCGCAAGTAGAAAAACGTAAAACGCAACCCCTTTGATGAAGAAGGCTGGACCCGCTAGAGCAAGTGTGCCCCAGGTGTAAATGGCAAAGTTGTTCCAGCGGTCATCTGCGCGGAAGGCGAAGCCGAGGACGATCATGGCGGGGAAAAGAGTTAAACCAAGCAGGACAAAGGAAAGGTCATGTAAACGTCCGTGCCAGGTGGCGGGGGTGTTGCGGATGGTCGGGTCGGTGGTGAAGGCCAGGGCTGCGAGAAATAGACCGGCAAAAGCCATGAGCGTTGCGCCAAGTTTGGAGGCAGGAGTCGGCTTCAGATCCAAAAAGAGGCGGCGGGCGAAGAGAGTCATGATAAATCCCATGGCGATAAAGGTCAGGGTCATGATCCATCCGAAGCGACCGAGCGCCAGCCCGCTGGGCCAGTCGAATGTGGGATCGTTTATGGGATGCCAGCCGAGGCTGAGGAGGAATTCGTAATTGACGAGGGTGAGAATGGTGAGGACGCTTGCGAACAGAATCGGACCAAGAAGGATGACCTGCTTCATGATTTTTCTTGAAGTGTCTTCGTTGTTAATAACCCCAACATTTTGCGCGTGGATTCGGCGACTTCTTCGATGGCTTTGTTGAACGCCTCTTCATTGGCTTTGGACGGTTTGCGATACCCGCTCACTTTGCGGACGTATTGCAACGCCGCTTCGTAAATCTCCTGCTCGGTGACGAGGTGATCCATATTTCTAAGGGGTTTGAT
>DAOTXI010000214.1:0-8302 GCA_034435475.1 Anaerolineales bacterium | reverse complement strand
CATTCTTTCCACGTACTTCTTTCTTCTCAATGAACGCAACAATAAGCTCTAAAATTTGCTTTCGCACTTCTTCACCATCACGTTCCATTTCCATATCGAGGAAGAAGCGGCCCGTCGTCTCATCCAGCGGATGCGCGATGGCAAAATGATTCGCGCCTTGCAAGAGGACGTCATACGCCTCCTCCCCCGCCGACGGTTGACACGCTTCGTCGAACGTTTTCTCCACTGGGTCTGCGCTCTGCCCCTCCGCCCCATAGCGGACTCGGCTCGCCGCGATCACGCCATCTCGATCACCGCGCATCAACAGCACCGACTTGCTGCCTACGTTCAAGATGGTATTCGGCGCAAACCCCAACATCGTGGATGCCATCGTGTGCCCCGCATATGCAAAGACCGCCTTCACCTGCTCGAAGAATTGCCCATTCTGCAAAGCAACTGTTCCGCCTGCGGAATGTCCGCCAAGGAGGATGTTGTCCAAATCCATTGATTGATACAACGCACTTTTCTCGTCATCATTCAACTGGTTTAGCGAATCAAGAATTGGCTGAATGGCTGGGCAGGTCGCGCCGCTTCCGTAGGTATCTGGCTTGACCTTCGACAAATCAATCGAAGGCGTCAGCCCGATCACGCCAGGCAAGGTCTCTGCTACGTGGGTGTACATCACCGTCACGATATTGGCTTCCGCCAATTTCACCGCCAGCCAGTGATAACTCTCGATGCCCACGTTGATGCCATTGAAGAAGATCACCACAGGCATCGGCGCATGAGACTTGTCCGCAGGGATGACTCCACTCATCCGCTCGGCGTCTCTTTCCGTCGGCGCGGCGGGATAGTAGATTTTCAAATGCAGGGCGTTGTAAGGCGCAACTGCATTAGGCAAAGTAGCGGCGTGGAAGAGAGCTCGAATCATAATAAACCTTGACCGCAGACCGCCGACGGAAGACCGCAAATTACTATTTACCAATTACTCCAAACGGTCTGCCGTCCATCGTCTGCGGTCGTCCTTATTACTTTATCCTCTCGCTCAGCCTGTCCCCACCCCACAGACCCCTCACCAGCGCATCCGCCATCTCCTTGCCAAAGAGTTGTTCACCCACCACATTGGCAGGGTCACGGTCTGCAATCGCGCGGCGGACACGCAAGTCCCGTTCGGCGAGCGCGGCGCGTTCGGTGGCAGGCGTGGCAGGCGCTTCATAGACATTCTTCAAGAAGCCGTCGAACATGAAGTGCGCCAGTCCACGAATGTCGCTGATGGCTTTGTCGGATGGAGTGGTCAGGTACACAAAGCCCGTTTGTGAAACGGATTCGCGCATATACACATCGCGGCTGATGAAGGGACGGTAGTCGGGGTTATCCACAAACTCGCGCCATTTGGCGTTGACGGGTTGATAGTATTTATCGAGATAGTCCAAGTCCACCATCAAATCCACGCGGGGGATGTAATCAAAATAGAAGAAGATATCGGGCATGGTGCCCATTGCCATGCCAAAATGCGGGGCATTGGTTTGCGGTCCGAGCCAGACGGTGAAGTGCATGTTGGTGAAACTGTGCTTCGGGTTGCCGATATGCGAATGGACGAACCAATCAATTTCGGGTCCCACAAAGGTGTTGAGCGAGCCTTTGGCATTACCGTCCAGCGACGTGTAGTTGGCGAACTTCTCCGTCGAGCCATCGGGTTTGAGTTCGAAGCGGGCAGTCAATTTTTCGGCTAACTCGCGGGTAATGTCCCAGAGTTTTCCGAACCAGCCCGTCGAGTCGACATCGGGTTGGGCGGCGAGCAGGTCTATGAGGGATTGGGTGGTGGGCATGGATTCTCCTGTTGGTAATTGGTGATTGGTAATTAGACCGCTGACCGCCGACGGCAGACCGAAAGTTATCAGTGACCAGCTATCAGTGGTCGGCGGTCAGTCGTCTGCGGTCATTCTTGACTTCAGCCTGATTCTAAAAAATATACTTCTACCTGCTTCAACTTCTCATCTCTAAATCTTTTCCAAATACCAGCAACACTTCCGCTGGCGTGGTCAACGACTTCGATGGCGGAGATGGTTTCGCCTGGGGCGGTGACCATTTCCATTTCACGGAGCGCGCCGTATTGTTTTTCGTTGCCGCGCATGCCTTCTTTGTCTGTGAAGGTGTGTTCATTTGTTGTGATGGATGTTGTCTCCATCAATTCACCATCGGGCGAGATGGTGTAACGCTCGCCGTGATACTTGTCAGCGATGATTCCATCCTTGAATTCAGGATAACCTTCATCCTCTGGCACTGCCAACCCAACGATCGTGGCGATTTCTTCATTGGCAACGAAGAACTTTCCGCCAGTGACTTGACGCTGCGGATTCAACAACATCGAGAACGATGTGAAGTTGTAGCTGAATCGAGTCCATAAGCCACGAGCGGTCAACACGCCGTCATGCCACGAGAATCCGCCGCCGATGACATCTTCGCCGAGATAGTGTCTTGCTTTGCCAACAAGCTTTAGGTCAAAGACAAATTCACCGACACGTTTATTCATGATGTTAATGGTCGCTTGCGCTTGTTCAGAAATTCCATCCGCGACAACCACAGGCTCACAATGTTGGATGACTCGGATCACGTCACCTTGTGGTTGGAGCAGTCTGCGCTGACGGATGATGCCTGCGAACTCGCCCGCAGGGGTGTAGAGATATTCGCTGACGAGCCAGGAGCCAATAAATGAAGGTTGAGCGCCCATAGGTTACTGACCGCCGACCGACGACAACTGACCGAAAGAAGCGGTCTGCGGTCGGTCGTCTGCCGTCATGCCCTTTCAAACTCCATCACACCGAACTGCGAGCCGACGCGCTGCCCGCCGCGATACCAATGCTGTACAACGGCTTTGCGTGTGCCATCGAGCGTCACCACCTCGCGCCGCCAACAGCGCAGATGGGCTTCACGGTGGTAGAACTGTCCGCTCAGGGCGCGACCGCCGCTGAGAGAATAACTGCCGACGATCTCAGAATCATCCGTTGCCCATGCCTGCCATTGATTTGTAACCAGCGACATCTTGCGGACTTCGGGTCCGAACGTGCCGCCTTCAATGCGCAGACCGATCATGCCTTCTTTGATGGGCGTGATGGTTTCTTCATAGAGTTTCTTGCCGAGCGGTTTTCGCTCGCCATCCAACGCGGAGAGTTCGCCGCTCCAACGACCAGGGCGTTGAAGCAAAATTTCGCCGCGCCCTGAGGTGGGGTCATCCTGCAAGTCGTAGTGCGTGCCGCTGACCACAGTTGGTTGCGGGTTGGGCGAATCAGCGGGGACTTTATCGTTCTGTCCGACGACGACATACATCATGTGTTCGCCACGAGACATTTGCGCGAGCGAGAGTTGCAAATTGCCATCCACGATCATCAAGAAGAAGCGTTGACTCAATCCAAGCGCCGACCAGTAGGCATTCGCGTCTACAAGATTTTCGCTAAGCGTTTCGGCATAGCCGATGTTGGCGGGACCTTCATACAAGCGATGGTCTTCTTTTTGTTGAATGAAGTAATGTCCGCTGTGCTTGAAGGGACCGACGAAAGACACGTCAATGCGCACACGCCCTTCGGGGAGCGATTGCACATTGCGATAATCTGAGCCGTTGCCGAGAAATGCGCCTTTGCTGTCGAACACTTCGGCATTGCCTGCCCAGCGTCCGAGTCCTTGGTTGAAGGTGATGGGAGTGTTTGTCATGGTAGAGTTGGTGATTGGAGATTTCGACCACTGACCGCCGACGGTAGACTCTCCCTCACCCTAACCCTCTCCCAATCAGAGAGGGAACAGGCGGTCGGCGGTCTGTCGTCTGCGGTCATTTCATCCCGCAATGATTTTAAACGTCTGCGTTTCCTTTGCAGTGGTGTCAAAGAACGGTTTGAAATCAGCGCCCTGCGGCTGGGGAGTGAGATAACGTCCCTGCACTGAAACCGTCACTTCGCTTTTGAATGGGAACGGTGTGAGTGCGTAGGCGCCGTCGCCAACAGGCTTGATAGTGAGGGTATGGTCGTTGCCTTTGCCATCAGGGACGTTGAGGAATTTGGATTCGGCGTGGGCTTCGGCGTGCGTCATGTGGAAGTAGAGCGACAACGTATCGAAGAATTGCAGGAGTTTGTAATTACTCATCAGCGCCGCTTCTTCCGTCCATGCGGCTGATTCGGCTTTCGAAGAGAGTTCACCTTTCAACCGAGCCTGACGGTCAAGTTCCGCATTGAGCATATCGGTAATCATGCCTTTATTTTCTGGCGCGATCTTGTCAATGAAGATGAAATCGGACAAGCCATAGCGCCCGTTGAAAAGTCCGTACGTGTGCATGGACGAGAGCAATCCGCAAAAGGCATGATGGGCTTCATTGAAATCAGGCGAGGCTTTGGATGTCTTCACCAGATACGGGAGCGGAGTCTGCGTAAGGTGGTGAGGCAAACAAGTGGTCGGCGATTGCTCGCACAGCGCGTCCACCGACTCCCAGCCTTCGTCGTGATGGGCGACGATGTAGTTGAGCAGGTCGTGCGGCACGGGCGAACTAAAGTTCGCGTTACCGAAATTTTCCGCAAGTTGACCCGACATACGGCAATGGTCAACTTGCTCGATGACGAAGTGGGGGGTGGATTCTTTTGCGGATTGGATGATCATGGGTCTCCATTTTGACCGCGGACGACAGACCGCAGACGGCGGTCAATGGTCGGCGGTTGGCGGTCGGCGGTCATTACGGCTGCTGAATTCTCACAAAATCCTGAATCTGGAAAATATGAGTCTTGCCTTCGCGCAGTTTGTGGGTGATGATGCGGCGGTTGTTGGGGTCAATAAAATAGTGATTGTTGTGAACGAGGGTCTTAGAAATTTTGCTATCAATCGTAAAAACATAGTTATACGGAGTTAATTCAGAGCCGTGCAGGCTGAGTTGCTCGCTGGTCGCCCAGCAAAACTTTCCGTCGGTGGAAATATCGGAATGAAAGACGGTCTTGCCCACTTCATAAAGATTTTCAAAGTCTTCCATCAAATGCCAGCTCTTGCCGATTTCGTTCCAGTACACGTCCATGTGAACCGCAGCGGATTCAATGAAGTCACCTTTGGGGTTGAAGGTTTTGCACAAGCCTTCCCATCGCCCCATGAAGCATTGGTAGGAGCGTGTGGACTTGGGGTCGCCATAATTCTTGTCTGTCATGAAATTCTCCTTGGCATTATTTTCTGACCGCAGACCGCTGACGGCAGATACAAGTTACATGTTACGAGTTACGTGCGGTCGGCGGTCATTGGTCTGCGGTCGTCAAATATCGAGTTGAAATTTGAATCTATCGCCACGATAGTTGGCGCGCAAGTGTTCGAGGGGGTTGCCATCGGCGTCAGAGTAGGTGACTTCGATGGACAGGATGGGGAAGCCCGCTCGCACCTTCAAAAGTTTGGCTTCTTCACTGCTGGCGGGGACGGCTTGTACTGTGCGGCTGATTTGAATCCCTTCACGGTTGGGCAAGGCTCGGAAGAACGCACCCAGTTCGAGGTCAGAAAGCGATGCGACGTTTCCAGATTCCGCAACAGGTTTGGTGAGGTGGGTCAGATGTCGCCCAATGGGTTCTTTGTCTGCGGACAGGAGAAAATCCACAAAATAGATTTTTGCATTGGAACGGATGCCCAGCGTTTCTGCAATGTTGGGGAGCGGCGTGACGAAATCACGCTGGCGGATTTGCCAATCGGGGATGATGCCCTGCTGATTCATTAACTCGGTGATGGAGATGCGGTTCAATGGGTTGTGGACAAGTTGCTTATTCGCCACAAATGTGCCTTGTCCACGGTGACGTTCGAATCGTCCCTCATGCGTCAACTCGGACAGCGCCTGCCGAACCGTAATGCGGCTGACGCCATAGGTTTCCTGGAGTTCCTGCTCGCTGGGAACAAGGTCGCCAGGCTTCCAAATTCCATTTTCCAATTTTTCGAGAAGGCTCTGCTTCACCTGGTAATACAACGGGACGGGGGAGTTGCGGTCGAGAGTGGACATGGCTGCTCTTTTTGTAAAATGTTATAACATTATAACAATAATACCTATGAGCGGGAATTAAGTCAAGTTCGACGGCAGACCGCAGACCGCCGACGATAGGTGCAGTCGGTCGTCCGCGGTCTGCGGTCATTATCAATTGTCAAACGCAGGAAGATTCCACAACTTCAAGCCTGTCCCCTCGTGCATCGTGCGGTGGACTGAGACGCCGTTGTATGCCGTCAACGTGAACTCGACGGCGAAGGCGATGGCGCGGGCGGCGTGTCCGCCGATAACAGCGATTCCGTTTGGCGCGGAATCATCCCGAAACGACAGTGTGAGATGCGTGTGGACATGAGCCTCATTATTTAATCTGGAAATTGTTCCATGACCCGCTACGATTTCCAACGGGCGGGCAAAGATCAGCGGCGGCTTGCGCATCTTGTTGATGAAGTCATATTCGGTGAACTCTACTTCGGTCAGTCCGCCAAGCATTTCGAATGTTGCCGCGTGGATGATTTCAGCGTCTGCGATCTTTGCAAATGCAGTGTGAATAACTTCACCGTTGGTCAACGTCCCCATAAAAACGCGGGTGGATTGGGTGTTTACGCGCGCGAGTGAGGTGGTCATGGTGGAGTCCTTGGGGAGTGGTAAATGGTAATTGGAGATTGGTAATTGACCGCTGACCGCCGACGGATGACCGAATCAACAGCGGTCGGCGGTCGGTCGTCTGCGGTCATTTCAACAGCGTCTTCGCGCCGTTCATGATCAATACTTGCGAAATTCCTAGAATCATCGTTGCGCCGCGAGCGATCATTTTGTCGGCGTCGTCTTTTGCGGCTGCAGTGATGCCCGCTGCGACACCTGCTTTCTTGCAGATGGCAAACACCTTGTCTATCATCTCTTGCACTTCGGGGTGACTGGGTCCGTCGGGGAAGCCCATGTTGAGCGAGAGGTCGCGTGGACCGATGATGACCGCGTCCACATGCGGTTGGGAGATCATGGCTTCAAAGTCATTGAGCAATGTAGGGTCTTCAAATTGCGGGATGACCATGGTCTGCTCGTTGGCAAATTGGATGTACTTCTCTGCTCCCCCGCTGTATGCCATGTACTTGGAGGCTCTGGATATCCCCACGCCTCTTTTTCCGACGGGTGGATATTTCACTGCTTCGACAAGCATTCTCACCTCTGACGCATTTCGCAGGTCGGGCATCATCACGCCCATCATGCCCGCGTCGAGATATTGCAAGACGATCTTCGGGTCTTTGGGTCCAATGCGCACGAGCGGAGTCATGCCCGTCAACTCGCAGGCGCGGATGACGTTGACGGCTTGGTCGGGATGGAGCAGTCCGTGTTCGGCGTCGAGCATGTAGTAGTCGTAACCTGCCAAGCCGAAGAGTTCGGCGAGCTGCGGATCGGTTGAGGTGGAGATCACGCCAAAGGTTGGCTGACCAGCTTTCAGTTTAAGTTTGAGGCGATTTTCCTGGATGAACATGTCAACTCCTGACAATAGACCGCCGACCACAGACCGATCCCTCACCCCTGCCCTCTCCCACAGGGAGAGGGGATAAGCCGTCGGTCGTCCGCGGTCAAATTAAATCACACCAGACTCTTGCAAGGCGTTTAAGTCTTCAGCCGACATGCCAAGCGACGAATAGACTTCGTCATTGTGTTGACCGAGCGTGGGCGGAGGCGAGTAGGTGTCTTCGTAGGTGTCGGAGAGTTTGACGGGGTTGCCTGGCATTTTGGCTACGCCGCCGAGCGGATGCTCAACTTCGATGACCATGTTGCGCGAGAGAATCTGTTCGTCGCGCAAGGCTTGGGCGATGTTGTTGACGGGCGCGCAGGGAATGCGCTTGGCTTGCATTTTGTCGAGCCAATGTTTTTGCGTGTTGGTCGAAAGGATTTCGTTGAGACGTTGATTGATCTGCTTTTGATTCTTCCAACGCCCAGGCTGACCTTTGTTTTCATCGGAGTTGAGTTCAGGCGCGTCCACCACTTCCATGAGCGCCGTCCAAAAATTATCGGTGATAACGGCGATGATAATGTAACCGTCGGAACATTGAAAGGTATCGTAAGGCACATGCACGAAATGACCGTTGCCGAGTTTGTCGGGAATTTCGCCCGAGAGGAAGTGCATGGTCGCCATGTAATTGAGCAGGCTGATCTGCGCGTCGAGCATGGAAATGTCTACGTGCTGTCCGCGCCCTGTGGTATGACGCGCCTGCAACGCCGCGAGCACACCGATGACGCCCATCAGCCCGCCGCCAAGATCGCCAATGGGAATACCCGAACGAGTCGGCGGGTTGCCAGGTTGACCCGTAATGCTCATGCCGCCGCCCATCG
>DAOTXI010000213.1:0-2567 GCA_034435475.1 Anaerolineales bacterium | reverse complement strand
AAACCTATCCGCGAGGGGAGAGGCTTGGGATGAATGCTCAAGCCCTCCTGAGTCGGAACGATGCGTATTCCTTTTTCGATCCGCTTGGCGATTTACTCAAGCCAGGTCCGACCGGGACGAATGTGAATGATCTATGTTTCCTCTTTGGCTTTTAGCCATTCCCCTTCGCTAATGTTCTGGAAAGCCCCTTAATCACGATGGTATAATTTTTCCGCTCAACCCAAAAACCTCAACCGAAACGGTTATTAATTGAAGGAGAAAGTTGTATGTCCGGTCATTCCAAGTGGTCTACCATCAAACGAAAAAAAGGTGTGGCAGACGCCAAACGCGGCGCAATCTTCACCCGCCTGGCGCGCGAGATCGTCATCTCGGCCCGTGAAGGCGGCGGCGACCCCGATACCAACTTCCGTCTGCGTCTCGCGGTCGAAAAAGCCCGCGCTGAAAACATGCCCAAGGACAATATCGAGCGCGCCATCAAAAAAGGCACCGGCGATGACAAGGAAGGCGCCGCCTTCGAAGAACTAACCCTCGAAGGCTACGGTCCGCACGGCTCGGCGTTCATGGTCGCCTGCGTCACCGACAATCGCAACCGCACCATCTCGGATGTCCGCCATGCCTTCAGCAAATCTGGCGGCAACATGGCGGAAGCAGGCGCGGTCGGCTGGCAGTTCGAGCGAAAATCTTATTTCTCCTTTCCTCCTTCCATGCTTTCATTCGACAAAGCCTTCGAACTCGGCGTTGAAGCCGGGGCAGACGATGTGCTGGACGGCGGCGACGAAATAGAGATCTTCGGTCCCGTCGAAGCATTTAAAACCATTGCCGATGCCTTGCATAAAGCCAACGTTCAGCCGCAGGAATCCGGCCTGCGCCTGATCGCCAAACAGGAGATCGAAGTCAACGTCGAAGAAACGCTTTCGGTCATGAAAGCCATCGAACACCTCGAAGAACTTGACGACGTGCAGGATGTGTATCACAACGTCAAGATGTCTGACGAAGCCCTCGCGGCGCTCGAAAGCGCGTAAGGATTTTTCACCACAGAGATCACGGAGATCACAGAGGTTTTCTCTGTGTCCTTTGCGGTCTCCGTGGTGAACTTTTTAAAGATGACTCTCGCCCTCGGAATTGATCCCGGAACCGCAACCACAGGCTACGGCTTCGTGCGCCTCCTGCCAGACGGGGAACTGGTGGCTGTTTCCTTTGGGGTCATCATCACGCCGAAAGAGGATTCAGCGTCCGCCCGGCTGGCGACTCTCTTTGACGGACTCAATAAACTGCTCAAAAAATATAAACCCGAAACCGCCGCCGTCGAAAAATTATTCTTCTCCAGAAACATCACCACTGGTATCGCGGTGGGACAAGCCCGCGGAGTTGTGTTACTGGCTCTCGAAAAAGCGGGTGTCGAAACCTGCGAATACACCCCCAACGAAGTTAAACAAGCTGTGGCGGGTTATGGCTCCGCCGAAAAACGCCAGGTGCAGGAAATGGTAAGGGCGTTGCTGCAACTGGATAAAATCCCCAAGCCCGACGATGCCGCCGACGCGCTCGCCATCGCCATCACGCATCTGAACACGGCGAGATACGATTGACAGGTAGGGGGCCCCCGCCCCTACGGTGTGTATTACGGTAAAATACAAAAATGATTGCAACCCTGCGCGGAGAAGTCTCCCAAATCGAAGAGAACGCCCTGATCGTCGAAGTCGGCGGGGTGGGGCTGAGAGTCTTCGTCCCTGCCCCGGCGCGGACGAATGCCAAGGCGGGGGAAATCCTCTTTCTGTTTACCCATCTCGTCGTTCGGGAAGATGCGCTGACCCTCTACGGATTCGAATCCCAGGCTGACCGCGACCTGTTCAACCTCCTGCTCGGCGTGGACGGGGTCGGACCCAAAGTCGCCTTATCCGTTTTATCCACACTCACGCTCGAGACCATCCAACGCGCCATCTTTGCCGATGAAGAGGAGCTTCTCGGTAAAGTGCCGGGTGTGGGCAAGAAGACCGCGCAAAAGATCGCCCTGCATCTCAAAGATAAACTCAAGCCGACCGATGCGCTTGCCAAAGTCGCCGCCCTTGCCGATTACGACAGCGAAGTCCTCGCCGCGCTCACCGCGTTGGGATACTCCGTCGTCGAAGCGCAAGCGGCGCTGCAATCACTCCCTAAAGACGCGCCTAAAGACGTGGAAGAACGCCTGAGGCTCGCGCTGCAATACATTGGCGGATAACGTAGGGGCGACCCGTCACGGTCTTGCAATACCTCGGAACAAAATAAAGGGTCGCCCTGCCCGCCGGGAAATAATTTTCTCCCAAAAAACATCACAGTCATCTCGTTGTAACGGACGGTTGCTTCACAGGCAAGATTTCACCTTTGTTCGTGGGCGACCCTCTCCTGGCGCAATGAGTTTCGCCGAAAAATTTTGACGGGTCGCCCCTACGCATTACGGCAAACCATTAACCAAGCCTCATCTGGGGGAATTTTCATCATGTATAATCTTTTTCATGAACAGATTTAAAAACATGGACAAACGCTGGCTCATTCTTATCGCTCTTGCCATCGGTATTGTCATTGCGCTCCTC
>DAOTXI010000212.1:0-4226 GCA_034435475.1 Anaerolineales bacterium | reverse complement strand
GGGCAGATCGCGGAATATAAACCGGATGTCGCGCCGGATATTGTGGTTGCGCTTCACGCCTGCGATACTGCAACCGATGACGCGCTTGCGCAGGGAATCGGCTGGGGGAGCAGGGTCATCATCTGCGCGCCGTGCTGTCAACATGATTTGCAGGCTCAAATGGCTCGTGCCACCCTGCCCGAAGCGATGGCGCCCGTTCTCGGTCACGGGATTCTATTCGAGCGGATGGGTGACATCCTCACCGACTCATTCCGCGCCGCCATTCTGCGCATTATGGGTTATCGGACGGACATTACGCAATTCGTGCCCATCGAACACACTGCCAAGAATTTGATGATCCGCGCGGTGAAGGCCTCGGAGCCGGGAAAAAATATCCGTTGGCTGGAAGAGTATCGGAACCTGAAAGAGCAGTGGCAGGTGACGCCATATCTTGAGAAGATTCTGGGAGAGAAGCTGACCCGGTATTTTTGAACGCGGCTCGAACAAGGCTGATAATGTGTCCCGTCCATCAGGCATTGTCGCCGCCGCGCACCCGCACGGGGGTAAACCCCCGCGCTATTCCTACAAACCCCGCTAAAGCGGACTATCCTACATGATCGGAGATTGACAATGACAGACTACGACGCAATCATCATCGGTTCAGGCGCGGGCGGACTCACAGCCGCAGTTGCTTTAGCGCGCGCCGGGAAGAAAGTTCTCGTCCTCGAACAGCATGACCGCCCTGGCGGGTGGACACACTCCTTTACCTTGAACGGCTATCGGTTCAGTCCTGGTGTGCATTACATCGGCGACTTGCAGGATGGCGGCGGGTTGCGCCGCATTTACGATGGTTTGGATGTGTCGCAGGACCTGACCTTTGTCGAATTGAACCCGGATGGGTACGATCATATTGTGGTGGGCGATAAGCAGGTGGATTTCCCCAAAGGCAAAGAGAACCTGATCGAACGTTTGAAGAGTCAATTTCCGCATGAGGCGCAGGGGATTGACGGATATTTCAACGACCTGACGAACATGATCGAAGGCTTGCGTCGGATCGGAAATCTCTCGAACCCGTTGCAGGCGGCGAAGGGCGCGGGCAACATCCTCAAGTGGATGCGAGCCACAGGCGCGGATTTAATCAACGCGCACATCAGCGACCCGGTTTTGCGCGGCGTGTTGGCGGGTCAGTCGGGCGACCATGGAATGCCGCCATCACAGGTCAGCGCATTCATGCACGCAGGCATCACCCACCATTATTTCAACGGCGGATATTATCCATTGGGCGGGGCGTTCACGATTCCGCGGGCGTTCGTGCGGGCGCTGAAAAAGGCTGGGGGTGAGATTCGGCTCAAGTCACGGGTGAAGCGGATTCTGCTTGAGGGGAGGAAAGTTATCGGCGTGGAGTTGGAGTCGGGAGAAGAAATCCGCTCGGGCGTTGTCATATCCAACACAGACCCCGAGGTGACGTTTGGAAAGATGATTGGCAGGGAAAGCCTTTCGCCCAAACTGCGGAAGAAGATCGATGCGGTTCATTATTCGACCTCGTGCCTGAGTCTGTTTTTCGCAACGGACATGGACCTGCGCGGAGCCGGACTCGACTCGGGCAACATGTGGTATTACGACCATGCTGATGTGGACAAGATTTACGCCGAAGGTTTGACCGATGCGCTGTTGCGCGAAGAGACCCCGCCCGGCATGTTTCTGACGGTGACGACGTTGAAAGATCCGTCCAAGATACACCCCGGCAATAGTGCCGCCGGGGCAGGCAGCAAACATCACACCTGCGAGTCTTTTGCGTTTGTGAGTTATGACGGGTTCGAGCGCTGGGCGCATTCGAAATACGGCGCGCGACCCGCGGATTACGATGCGATGAAGGAAGACCTCGCCTGGCGCATGGTGCGCGGACTGGAGAAGCGCATCCCCGGTTTGAGCAAGCATATTGTGTATTACAGCCTCGGCACGCCGCTCACGAACGAACATTATCTCAACGCCACGCGCGGCAATCTATACGGCATTGACAAGCGCCCGTCGCAAGTGGGTCC
Source organism: Anaerolineales bacterium (assembly GCA_034435475.1). GTDB lineage: Bacteria > Chloroflexota > Anaerolineae > Anaerolineales > Villigracilaceae > Villigracilis. Next base: position 2,205 of record DAOTXI010000212.1, on the reverse strand, counting down.
GCTTGGGTTCACGCCGCGCACGGAGTTCGAGGGGCTGTTCCTGTGCGGGCAGAGTACGATGAGTCACGGCGTGGCGGGCGTGACCGCATCGGGGATCGAGGCGGCGAAGGCGGTGTTGAATGCGCGCTCGCGCGATATTTTGACGGGGGAGGGAAGCGGTCCGCAGTTCTTGCAGGCGGAGGATGTGGCTTCGTGGCCCGAGCATTTGAAGAGGAAGATGGAGAAGGGGGAGGCGGCAAGGGAGGAAGAGGAGAGGGAGGTGTGATGGCTGGTGCTATAATTAAGTGTGTGGATTTAGCGGACATAATTTATTCAGCGCAATTTGTTTGTGAGGGACTATGCCAAAGAAAACCGCAAAACCAAAATCTGGAGACTCTGCGATAAAAGAGCAGATTTCTGTTCAAGGTAATATAACCGGGGACGATATTGTTGTTGGCAGCCATAATCAGATTATCCGCGTGAATAAATCTGCCAATAATTTAGTTCCCGACCTCAATGAAGAAAATAACCCAATACCTTCAAACCTTGATTTATATCGCGATAGCCCAATGGCTGCAGTTGGGAGGCTTTTTAATAAATATGACGTATTGGGCGTAATGGCGCTTTTTGTTATTGCTTTTTTAACCTATGCAGGGGGGGTATTTCTGCTAAGAACATTTCAAGGCACTTCGTTGCCTCCAGCGTTTGCTGACTTTGTTTTCTATATAGCGCCTGGCGAGCGCTTTTATTATCCCGATTGGAACGCGCTCGCTTTTGACTTCATCCTTAACCCATTAGCCGTTACACTAAGTTTTTTTTACCCCGCAATATTTTTTGAGTTAGGGTCCTATTTATTCAAAGCGGGTGTACTGAAGCCAAACTTGAAATGGGACCACTATCTTGTTTCAAAACTTTGGATTATGGGGATTAAACTAATTCCCTTCTTGTTGGGAGTTATGGCAATTGGAGTAAGTTGGTTTTCCCGATACAGATATTATGTCAACGATTTGTACGCCTTGAGGTTCTATGTACTAGGATTGATCGGGCTTAGTACATATTTACGGACCGCGCTAATTATCTTTGCGCTTCATTCGGTGTTTCTGCTTGGGAGTAGCAATCTGGAGTTTATTGATATTCTCAATCCGGCATCCAGAAGCAAATATGCAAAGTTTGGCGATTTGTGCCTGTTGATTATTTATTGTTGTCTGCTGATCTTTTGTTACGCTATGACTACTTTATACACTTCAATTTTCAAGGGGGTTTATCTACCAGACGACTATCTTTCGTGGGAAGCGTTTATTCATCTGATTATCGTAATCTTTTTGTTTTGCTATTTCATATACCTCCAATTTCAAGCCGCAGGACAGATTCGGCGAATAAAAGATAAATTTGCTTCTGAAATACTGACTCCTCGGGCCAATGCTGAGAGTATTAGCGTTGCAACTGCCATAATTAAAGATACATCCAATTACCCGTTAGTTATGAGCGTTGTGGTAAATAGTTTTCCAACGGCTGTCGTTCTAATCGTCGATCTGCTTCCGATAACCCTGTATACAATTGGAAGCAGCAGTCGTTAAAAATGAGGCAGAATGTCAAATAAAAACACTACCCTGGTTCAGGGTGTTATGGCATTGTTGCTTGGCTTTGTGGCAGGGTGTGGTGGGGGACAGCCTACGCAGACAGTTACTCCTTCCGTTGCGCTTTCTGTTCCTCCATTTGCCATACCTTCACCCGTCCCTACTTCAACAATTATCCCGTGTTGGGAAAAATGGGAAACTACGAAAGCCAAGGACGCCTTCGAATGCGCAATAAACAAATATTTCGAGGATGTGGAGAATAGCCCATACGTCGCAGATAATCATTTTCGTTTGGGCGTGTTGAATTGGGAAAACGGGGACAAAAATTTGGGGCGCGAGGAAATCATTACTGCTATCAGGCTTGACCTATTTAATGAAACCTATTTGGAATACCTTTATTCTAAAGTAATTCCCGCACCAGCGCAGGTCAAGATAGGGAGCCAAATATCGTTATATGATGAGCAATTCAACACACCCTACTTTGAAGTGAATGGCGAAAGTGTGATACGCTTTGACGTGGGAGAAAGCCATGTTCCGGCTAATGTTGCTGTGGGAGCTTCGTCTATTCAAATGGAGTGGGAGAAGGAGAGTGGCGTTTGGGCAAGTTTGGTACTTGGATTTGACCCAGAGATTGAAAACCGACAAAGGG
>DAOTXI010000211.1:0-2886 GCA_034435475.1 Anaerolineales bacterium | reverse complement strand
TAGATGATGGCCCTTGGACTCTTGAAATGTACCTGGTAAGCATTGACGCGAAATGGTATATAGCTGGGGTTAAAGGATTGATTTTCCATCCATAAAACTTGGTGGCTAAAACGGCTACGCGTATGTGGATTATTCTTCTTTCACCAGCGGGGCGGGATACGACGTTTCGGTTCACAACCAGGCGGACGAATGGAAAAATGTGCCCGGAGGCAGCCCCACCGCCCAGAATTTCCTGACCGTGCGCGGCAACGTGGACTGGCCCATCACCGGCTATTCCATTGTTGGGCATATCTACATTTACAGCAATCAGAACTTCATGACGGTCACGCCGACCCAGACGCCGACGGCGACATTTACCCCCACAGCGACATCTACACCATCGCCGACAGCGACTCTTACACCTACCATAACTCCAACAGTTCAAGATACTTGGTATACAGGAAATAGTCAGACGTCATCTTATGCGATAAAGGCAAATATATCTGCTCCTAATCAAGCTCCTGCGCTAGTAGAAAGTGGTGAAAGCAGTTGGGTTTCATTATCATTCCCATATTGGATTCAAACTGGTTGGCGTTATTATGGTGGCATTGAATATTTCTGGCCAAAGAAATATGTGGAAATCAACCCTCCTGCTGGATATATTACTCCTTATGAGTATGGCTATCAATTTTGGGGTGACGTCGTGGAATATGAAGTGTATTGGTCATCTGGAACTATTTGGTGCGCCAAAATAAATGGCGACACGAAGAACTGTCACGACATTGGCAGGAATGTGCCAAACCAACTGTTTGGCTGGTCAGAAGTTCATGTCAGTCCGCAAAACGAATTGGACACTTATTTTTCGAATGTTCACTACATGGATGCTGGTGGTCAATGGCATCTTTTCAACCAAACTCATTGGCGCGAAGATTCGCCCTACATTGTTGATACGATCCAACCATATGAGTATCGTAATTATTTGCCGTAGTAGGAGAGTATGCAATGAAAGCCCCTAAAAAATATTTTGTCCTTTTGATAGTTTTTTTGCTCGGAATTCTTTATTGGCGCAGCATCCCAGTAAACGCGGAAAGGGATTTGATTCAACCGAGTCCGGCGCTAGATGTAACAGATTATCTAGCAGGGCGGTTAAAAGAGCAGAATGTCCCTGCAACTTATATTAAGATCACTCAAAACGATCCAATGGAAATCGAAATAGGGATTAAGAGCCTTAGCCTTGATGACAAGTTCAGCCCCGACGACTTCTATAACATCCACTTAGTGGTCAGGGAAGTGGTTTTATCGCATGAAGCAGGTTATCAAATAAATGCGCTTACCAGGATTGTATACAATCAACATGGAGAAACCATAGATTGGGGATGGATTAAGATTGAACCTGATAATATGTACACAAGAATTCAACCTGTTCGAGCGGCTGATAATGTTGCAGAAGACCTGATGAGCGAGAAATTATCCGTTTACGAGATGAGAAACCTGAACATTGATACGGTTTTGCTTGGCGAATATCAAATGCTAGACATGGATTCCGAGTCTGTTTCCATAGATGAGCTAAATCGAACTACTCTCGGGTTTTTAAAGTCCCTTCCCGCGCTAGTTGCTGACATAAATTCGCAGGGCGCTGCGATTGTTATTGTAAAATATAAGGTGTTAGATGAAAAAAACAATGTTCTTCTGAATTATATGTACGACTCGCAATTTATGACGGCAGGTTGGTGGGCAGCAGAGGGTGTTAATGCTGAAAATTGGATGCCTTCTGCCCCGCCAGCAGGGGAAGGGAATTAACAACATAATTTACCCTGATAGGGTCGGAAGCGCTCATTGGCTCGGAGAAATTCGATGGCAGCGAGTGGCAACACGCCGTTATCGTTTCTGACATTATCGGTACTTGCAACAACGCGACGAATATTATCGTGGATGGTCACAGCGCGAATGAGCAAGAACCGTTAAGCACCTTCTCTCAGTATACATGGCATCCGGTGGCTATTTCCGGTTATAACAAATGAGGAAGGAATCTATGGGCAAGAATCTGTATTTGAGATTCTTAATAAATCTTTATATTGCTTGCCTAGCCATGTTAACTGCCGGGTGTGGCAAAGAGTCTTTTCAACCCTCTGTTTCCGCGCAGCCTTCAAATACCGTAGCAACTGATACGCCCAGTGAAATTCCTAATACGCCGGTGGTTTTCCCCACTTTACCCGCAGTAATACCGTTGGTACCAAATCAAACTGAGGTGGCATATATTCCTCCTTTTGCTTATATTGCTGCCATACCAGCGGTGGATATTGTCAGTAACGAGGCAGATCCGGGACATAGGGAGGAAATTGCCCAACGCCTGGTAATTAAGTGGCTGGTTTATTACACCGGCGAAGATCTACCAAACAGAGTCAGGTTACAGGAGTACACTATTATTTCGGTTACAGTTCCTGATGAGTTGCAATTTTGCGTTTCCGACACTGAAAAAGAGTTTCGCGCAAAAATTCATTTTCGCGTAAAGTTATTAGAAATTTACTATAACCCTTGGCATGCAGGCGGAGGCGAAGCAAGTGATGATCTTTTGTGGGTTACCAGGTCGCATACTCCGTTAATTGTTCAAGAGGGTGATAACTACGTTATGGTTTTTGATGGGGTCCATTATTGTAATACACCGGTTCCATAGCATTTGCGCAAAAACTGACGCTTGACCTCGCCTCCACCAATACAAAAACCGCATGAGACCTTCAATTCATGCGGCTTTTGTATTTAATCTCTCCTCGCATCAAATGGGTTATAATTCAGTGACTGAATTTTGGAAAGAGAAATGGCTGTCGAATCCACAAACGAAGAAATCCGCGAACTGACCCTGCTCGAGCAGATCGAAAGCGACCCCGATGTCAACCAATCCACGCTGGC
>DAOTXI010000210.1:0-1699 GCA_034435475.1 Anaerolineales bacterium | reverse complement strand
TATAAATGCCGTAATAAATTCTGGGAATGCCGCTGTTCGGCAATTCTTCATAGACCAGCCGGAAATCGCGCTCCCCTGTTCCGACAACCCGCGCCGCGCCTATGATATGTACGGGGATATCCGGGTTGTAAGGCATGCATCCCGACCGTATCACGGGCGGCGCACCTGTCATATCCCAGGTGCTGTAGGGCATTGTAATTTCATTGGGCTCATACGCCCGCCATAAGACCATAACCTGGTTTGATTGATCTATCCCAACAGTGGGGAATTCGCTTTTCCAATCCAACAGATTGGGCAGGTACTTTCCGCAGTCCCAATTGGCGGGTCCCGATAAATTAACGGCGGGAAGGCAGGAGCCGTCGGCACATCGGGTATACATGACCTCAGAATTATTGAAGTCATCCTGCGACCATACAATGTGCGCCGCGTTATTGCTGTCGGTTGCGATCTGGGGAGTCCCGGCATTGAACGAACCGCTGTTTGATACAGTGATGACAGGCGACCACTCTCCAGACTCGTCTCGATATATGTATACAACCTCTGAATGACCGCCATCTACCTCCACCCAAACGATATGAACACTTCCATTTGGGGCAATCGAAATATTTGGGTCTATCGAAGCGGAGGCGGATAATGAAACATTTTGGGGAAGAGACCAACCAGCGGCGCTTTGAGGAGCAGACTCACCCATACCCTGCATACTAAACGGCTGGGCATCATCGGAAACGATTTCCAACGGCACAGTCGGCGTCGGGACAATGGTGGGGTAAAACCCAGGTTCTTCCGTTGAAATTTCTGTAGGCGTATCTGTTGGAACAGGAGGATTTCCCTCTTGGGCTGACGCCGAAGGGGACATGAGAGCAAACGAAACAAAGATGGTTGATACAAATACCACCGCAAGCCATCTGAAAAAATAATTCTGTTTCATTGGATAATCCTCCTATCTATGATTCTTATTTATTTTGTTTTTTCAATACTTCGATCAATTCCATCGTGCGGTCCACCGTCATGTACTCGTGATATTTGATGCCGTCCGGTCCCTGGGTTTGGAACATGGGAGCGCGATCGCAGGCGGCAAGGCACATCACAGCTTCGACCGTAACCGCCCCGTCTTCAGTGGTCTCCCCTACCTTGATGCCAAGGTTCTGACACAGTTTATCGAGAAACTCATCCGCGCCGCGCAGGGCACAGGGCAGGTCGGTGCAGACTTGCATCCGGTACTTGCCCGCTTTCTTGTCATGGTACAGCGTATAGAAACCGATAATGGAGGCAACTTCGGTTTCTGTAATTTCCAGAATGGACGCGATATCCTTCATCGCCTCTTTATTGACGTAGCCTTCCTCGCGCTGGGCAAGGTAAAGGAGCGGCATGACCGCCGAACGTTTGTGCTCCGGCGGGTATTTGGCAAGCAGTTGTTTGATTTCCTTCGAATATTTCTTTTCTAGGCTCATCGGTCAATATCTCCGAGGACGATGTCAATGGATGCAAGAATGGCGACCAGGTCGGCAACCAGATGTCCCTTCACAATTTCAGGAACAACAGCAAGATTGTCAAAGGAGGGGGTGCGCATGTGGACGCGGCGCGGCTTGGGACCGCCATCTCCAGCAAGCAAAACGCCGAGTTCACCGCGCGGCGACTCAATCGCGCTATAAATGGAAGCGTCCGGAGCGGGGAAGCCTTCCGTCCACAACTTGAAGTG
>DAOTXI010000209.1:0-11331 GCA_034435475.1 Anaerolineales bacterium | reverse complement strand
CAAATCGCCGAACACATGCGGATGCCTGCGGATAATCTTGTCGTAGATGTGCTTGACCACTTCGGTGAAATTGAACTCTTTGCCTTCATAAGCGATCTGCGAATTCAACACGATCTGTAAGAGCAAATCGCCGAATTCCTCGCGCATCGAGTCCATGTCGTTTGCATCCATCGCGGACAAGGTCTCATACGACTCTTCAAGCAGGTGCTTGCGCAGGGTCTGGTGTGTCTGCTCCTTATCCCACGGGCATCCATCCGGCGCGCGCAGGTGGGCGGTGATTTCGGCAAAGGCTTCAAAGGATGTCCCCTCGCCGAGAGATGGAACGTAGAGCGAAACGGGATAAGAAATATTCGCGCCGCCAAACTCGCTGAGGCTTGTCTCTGTCACCCCGGCTTTTCCCACCACCGATACTTTATGGCTACCCGCATAAGCCGCAAGCAAGACAAACTTCACATGTTCCGCCATTTCCGCTGAGTCGATGCCAAAGACCAACGTGTCCACATCGGGCGGCATGGGCGGATAATGCCTCAGCATAAACTCCCGCCCCTCGAGCAGGGTCAACTTCGAGGGCGGAGCGAGGCGGAGGGCGTTAAAGATCGAGGCGATGTGGGAGAGATCCATCCGAAATCCTTTCAAGTTAAACGCGTAATCCGTAATTCGTAACTCGTAAATGATTACGGATTACGCATTACGGATTATCAATGGGGTAAACCCAAAAATATTAACGCTTGGTGTAGGTCGGCGCCTTGCGTGCTTTCTTGAGACCGGGCTTCTTGCGTTCCTTGACGCGGGCGTCGCGGGTCAGCAATCCCTTCTTGCGCAGGGCGGCGGTCCAGTCCGCGTTCATGATCTGCAATGCGCGAGCCACGCCAAGGCGCACGGCTTCGGTCTGACCTGCCACGCCGCCGCCGTTGACCACGGCGGTCACATCGTATTTGGCAGCCGCCTCACCCACCGCGTTGAACGGGCGCAGGATGTCCTGCACGTCGCCAAAGCGCGAGAAGAACACATTGCCTTCCTTTTCGTTCACCACGAACTTGCCGCTGCCAGCCGCAACGCGCACGCGTGCGGTGCTTTCCTTGCGGCGTCCGATACCTTCGAAATATTGAGCCATTTTTTCTTCCTTTTATTCCAAAGCCTTGAGTTTTTGCGCGCCATGCGGGTGTTCCGCGCCGCCGTAGACCTTCAGGCGTTTGAGTACGGCGCGCCCCATGCGGTTGTGCGGCAACATGCCCCAGACCGCATCGCGCAGGGCGCGGTCGGGATATTGGGCAAGCTGGTCGCGCAGGGAGATGCTCTTGATGCCGCCCGGGTAACCCGAGACGCGGTAATAATGTTTGGACACAAGCCGCGATTGGGTCTTGGTCCCGGTCACGGTCACGTTTTGCGCGTTGACCACGACCACAAAGTCGCCCATTTCCACGCCGGGCGTGAAGGTCGGCTTATGCTTGCCAAGCAGGATGTGCGCAATGCGCGCGGCAAGACGCCCAAGGTTTTTCCCCTGCGCATCCATCAAAACCCAGTCGCGCTGAATCTCAGCGGCTTTCGGATAGTATGTCTTCTGTTGCACTTTCGTCACTCCGTTTCTTTTTTTCTTTCGTGATCCTGCTTTGTAGCGCCGACTTAAGTCGGTACTACGCATATTCCACATTCACCAGCGTCAGCCCAGTTGCGGGAGCCAGCCCGGCGGGGAGTCTTCCCTGCCCTTTGAGGGCAAGTTGGATTTCCTTCACCGAACATCTTCCCTGCGATACAGCGACCTGGATGTACACCAGCCTGCGAACCATGCGATATAAAAACGCATCCGCCCGGACCTGATACTGCCACTCACCATTTGGCCTTTTTCTCCACTCGGATTTTGTCACCGTTCGCACCGTCGTCCCCTTTTCAGTTGTCGGCGAGCCGAAAGAAACAAAATCATGTATGCCGAGAAAAGTTTCCGCAGCCCGGTTGAGGGTTTCGCCATCCATTGCGGAGGGTACCCGCCAGGCAAATCGCTCGCGTAATGGGTCGCGGACCGGGGCATGGAACAACCGGTAGTGATATGTCCGCGAGAGGGCGTCGAAGCGTGGATGAAATTCCGCGCGTGCGGCTTTTACTTCTTTCACGGCAAGGTCAGCGGGCAGTTTTGCGTTGAGCGCCTGCTGCAACTTCCCTGCCGGATGAGTCCAATCGTCGAAGTCGAAGGCGGCGACCTGTCCTGACGCGTGAACGCCGGTGTCGGTCCTGCCTGCCAGAAGGACGGATTTCCCCGCCCAACCGATTCTACGAAGGGCAGATTCCAACTCGCCCTGCACCGTTCGGGTATTTACCTGCCGCTGGCTTCCGGTAAACCCGGAGCCATCGTAGGCTAAGATCACTTGGTAACGTGCCATTGGTTAGAGATTAGAGAGTAGTTATTAGAGGCTAGTCTCTATTCTCCAATCTCTATTCCTCTACCAACTCTAATACCACCATCTCAGCGGCATCGCCGAGGCGCGGACCGAGTTTGGTCACGCGGGTATAACCGCCGTTGCGCGAGGAGAAGCGCGGGGCGATCTCGTCGAACAGGCGTTTGATGACCTGGTCGTCGCCAAGTTTGGATACGGCGAGGCGGCGGGCATGAACTTTCTGCTCGGCGCTGGCATCCGCGCTTTTCTTGGCAAGGGTGATCAGGCGTTCGGCATCGCCACGGATGGCGGCTGCCTTTGCCTTGGTAGTCTGGATGCGCTCGTGCGTAAAGAACTGTTTGATCAGGTTGCGGCGCAGAGCGATTCGGGCGCTCTTTGTACGTCCCAGTTTGTAACCTGCTACTGAATGTCGCATTTTCTTAATTCTCCGAAGGTTGGTCTTTCAGGAAACCCTTTTCGCGCATCTTGTCGCGCAGTTCGTCGAGACTCTTCTCGCCGAAATTGCGGATGGACATGACAGCGGACTCGCCTTTTTCAAGGAGTTCCAGCACGTCGCCCACTGTGGTGATGCCTGTACGCTTGAGCGAATTGAACACGCGCACCGAAAGGTCAAGGGCTTCCACCGGGGTTTCCGCCAGTTCACTGCTCAGGCGGCTTCCGGATGTTTCGCGCTCGATTGCCACGGTCAGCATCTCTTCGTTGACACCGGCAACATAGCGCAGATGGTCAATCAAGATGCGGGCGGAGTTGCTGAGCGCGCGTTCCGGCGAGATTGTGCCGTCCGTCCAGATTTCCAATATCAATTTGTCGTAATTCGTGCTCTGACCGACGCGGGCAGAAGCCACTTCCCAGTTGACGCGCTTGACCTGGCTGAAGATGGCGTCCACCGGCAGTTCGCCGATGGGCATGTGCCCGGAACGTTCGTTCGAGGGCGAATACCCGCGTCCACGCTCGACGACGAATTCAATGTCGAGTTTGGTCTTGGGGTTGTCCACCGTGAAGAGATATGTATCGGGGTTGACGATCTCGATCTCAGCCGGGGTGATGATGTCTGCCGCGGTGACGGTTCCCTCGCCGCGGACTTCGAGGTGCATCCGGGCGCTGTCCACGCCGTCCATTTTGATGCGCACCTGCTTGACCTGGAGCATCACCTGGATGACGTCTTCGCGCACGCCGGGGACGTCGCTGAACTCATGCAGAACGTCTGCAAAGCGCACCGAAGTGATCGCTGTGCCTTCCAATGAGGAAAGCAGGACGCGCCGCAGGGCATTGCCGAGCGTTACGCCGTAGCCGCCTTCCAGCGGGCTGATTACAAATTTGCCGTAGTTTCGAGCCTCTGCTTCGCGCTCGATCTTGGGCATGACCATGTTGGCTATGATACCGGTCACGGTTCACCTTTCCCTTTGAATCAAGCCCCGGGTCGCAGACCAGACTACAGTCCGGACCCGAAGCGAATGGAGGACTAGCGTCGGGAGTAGTATTCGACGATCAACTGTTCGTCGAGACTTCCGTCAATTTCGGCGCGTTCGGGCATTCGGGCAACCGAGCCGCTCATTGATTTGAGATCGCGGCTGAGCCAGGAGGGCGAATTGCGCTTCTCGGCAAAGGCGTTCAATTCCTTGAAGTAGGAAAGTTTGCCGGAGCCTTCGCGGACCGCCACCACATCCCCATCGGAGAGGAGCATGGAGGGCACGTCGGTGCGGCGACCATTCACAGTGAAATGACCGTGGGTCACCAGCATACGAGCCTGGGCGCGGCTGGAGGCGAACCCGAGTCGGAAGACCACGTTGTCGAGGCGCGACTCGAGAATCTGGAGCAGGTTCAAACCGGTCAGACCGCGGCGGGTGATCGCCGTATCATAATAGCGCCGGAACTGGCGTTCGAGCACACCGTACACGCGGCGGGCTTTTTGCTTGGCGCGTAACTGGCGGGCAAAGTCGGAAGCGCGTCCGGTGGAGCCGGGAGCGCCGCCGCGTCCGGAGGTCTTGCCATGCTGACCGGGCGCAAAACTGCGGCGTTCGAATGCGCATTTGGGGGTGAAACATCGTTCGCCTTTGAGGTAGAGTTTTTCTCCCTCGCGGCGGCAAAGTTTACAGACTGGACTTAATGATTTAGCCATAAATTAGGGACCTCACTTACACGCGCCTGCGCTTCGGCGGACGGCAACCGTTGTGCGGAACGGGGGTGATATCCGCAATCAACAGCACTTTCAAACCCATCGCCTGCACGGCGCGGATCGCATTCTCACGTCCGGGACCGGGTCCCTTGACGTACAACTCGACTTCCTGAACACCCTGCTGCTGGGCAGACTTGATCGCCTGCTCAGCGGCAAGACGCGCAGCAAAGGGCGTGCTCTTGCGCGAGCCCTTGAAACCGGCGGAACCAGCCGATCCCCAGGCAATGGTATTGCCTTCGGTGTCGGTCACGGTCACAATGGTGTTATTGAAGGAAGCGAAGATATGCACCTGCCCGCGGGACAGGGAGCGCTTGCCTTTTTTTGCGCCAGCGGCGCGGCGGGTGGAACGTACACTCTGAGCCATTTTCTATACAACCTTTCGGACAGGACTACTTCTTCGCGCCGCGTCGGCGTCCGCGACCGGCAACCGTCTTCTTGGTGCCTTTGCGGGTGCGCGCATTGGTTTTTGTGCGCTGACCATTGACCGGCAGGTTGCGGCGATGCCGCAGACCGCGATACGAACCGATTTCGATCAGGCGCTTGACGTTCATTTGAACTTCGCGGCGAAGATCGCCCTCCACCTTGTAATGCTTCGAAATGTACTCGCGGATGGAGGCAACTTCCGCTTCGGTCAGGTCCTTGATGCGCGTGTCTGGATTGACTTTGGTATCTGCCAAAATCTTTCGGGCGCGGGTGGGACCAATGCCATAAAGGTAGGTCAGTCCCACTTCTGTCCGCTTGTTGCGGGGAAGATCAACACCTTCGATTCTTGCCATGGTTCAACTACCCTTGTCTCTGTTTGTGTTTTGGATTTTCGCAAATAATGTAAACGATGCCCTTGCGCCGGATGATGCGGCACTTGGCGCAGCGCTTGCGAATGGATGGCGATACTTTCATGAAATTTCTCCTTGCATTCTGCCGTTTCCGGCACAGCCAAAGTCTTGATTATACTGGTCGTTCAACAATTCGTCCATATTTTTGGTTGTAGAACAATGTCTATAGGCTTGTTCTACTTAATCGGGTCTCCGCAGGGTCATAAGACAGTCAGGATTTGAGGTTCTCCTTCGGTAACGGCAATCGTATGCTCGAAATGCGCCGTCAACGACCCGTCTGCGGAAACTACCGTCCATTTATCCGGGAGGACGCGGGTTTCATGCGTCCCGATCAACACCATGGGCTCAAGGGCAATCGTCATCCCCGGTTTGAGGAGGAGACCGGTTCCCGCCGCGCCGTAATTTGGCACTTGCGGACCCTCGTGCATATCCTTCCCGACACCGTGTCCGGTGTACTCGCGGGTGACATGCATCCCATGACTTTCAACGTACTTTTGTATCGCCGCCGAGACGTCTCCCGTGCGCCTGCCTTTGCGCATCTGCTTGATGCCCGTATACAGCGCCGCTTCGGTGACTTCAAGAAGGCGTTTTGCCTCCTCTGAGATCTGCCCCACCCCGGCTGTAAATGCCGAGTCGGCGACAAACCCGTCGAGAACCGTTCCGCAATCTATCGAAACGATATCCCCTTCCTTCAACTTTCGTTTCAGGCTGGGGATGCCATGCACCATCTCGTCGTTGATGCTGACGGTGATGGATGCGGGGTAAGGAGGGTATCCGTATCCTTTGAACGGCGATACACATCCGTGCGACTTCAGCGTTTCCTCAGCAGCCGCGTTGAGGTCGGCTGTCGTCACACCTGGTTGTAAAAGTTCCCTTACTCTCGCATGAACGCCCGCATTGATGCGCCCCGCCTCGCGCATGATCTTGATTTCGGCGGGTGTCTTGATGTTGATGCGGCGTTCCTGAAACATGATGATAATTGGACAAACTTAAGTTTGTCCTACCCTTTTAGGGCATCGAACAAGACTTTCGTAACCTGATCAACCTGCTGGTCGCCATTGATTTCGACCAGTTTCCCGGCTTTGCGGTAATACTCCACCAAGGGCATGGTCTGTTCGAGATACACGCGAATACGCTTGGTCACGGTTTCGACCTTGTCGTCTTCGCGCTGGTAGACCTCGGAGCCGTCGATATCGCATACACCGGCTTGCTTCGGCGGGTTGTACTTCTCGTGGTAGATGTGTCCCTGCGCCCGGCAGGTCCAACGTCCGCTTGCGCGGGCAATGAGTATATTCTCTGCGGCAGTTATGTAGGGGACAACATCCACTGCGCCTTTGAAATCTTTGAGCATAACTTCGAGCGCGTCTGCCTGGGCCGGGGTTCGGGGAAAACCGTCGAGAATGGCGCCCGCTTCACAGTCCGGACGGGAGAGCCGGTCTTTGATCATGGCAATTGTTACATCGTCCGGGACAAGTTCGCCCTTGTCCATAAAGGATTTTGCCAGTTTCCCGAGTTCGGTTTGGTTCTTCAAATTCTCGCGGAAGAGATCGCCGGAGGAAATGTGAGCCAGTTTTTTCGTCTCGGAAAGGATTCGGGCTTGCGTTCCCTTGCCAACGCCAGGCGGACCAAGCAGGACGATGTAGGTTGCCATCGAGTCTCCTTTAGCGGACCAAAAGCGAATCCTGATAACCGTGCAGTTTCAACTCCGCGTCTATGTTCTGGAAGGTGTCGCGCACGACGCCGACCACGATCAACAAACCGGAGGATGTGATAAGGAAGATGCCCGTATTGCTCGCCGCGGAGATATTGAACGCGCTGAGAAGCAAACCGAGCAGGAAGGGCATGATCGCCACAAGCCCGAGGAAGACCGCGCCCACAAGGGTAATGCGGCTCTGGACCGTGCTGAGGTATTTCTGGGTTGGCGCGCCCGTCAGAACGCCCGGAACATTCGCACCGACCTTCTTGAGGTTTTCGCCGTAGTTCTGCTGGTCGAACAGAACGGTTGTATAGAAGAAGGTAAAGACCACAACCATCAGGAAGTAAATCGTCCAGTAGCCCCAGTTGCTGGAACCGGTGGCGCCGAAGAAGTTCTGCACTCCCAGGAAAAAATTGGCAACTCCTTCATTCTCACTCCGGGTGAAATAGCTGGCAACGATGGCAGGGAACTGCAAAATAGCGCTTGCAAAGATCAATGGGATCATGCCCGACAAATTGACCATGAGAGGAAGCGTGCCTTTGACAGGCATGGACATGCGGTTGCCGACGCGGCGCCCCGGGTACATGACCGGCACATTGCGGCGTCCCTGTTGGACGTAGACGATTGCAAGCACGGTCAGGACGATGACGACCAGAGTCAGAGCAAGCATGATCCAGCGGGTGGCTTCATCTGCAAGCAATGAAGCAAAGTTGGCCGGGATTTGAGCCACGATACCGGCAAAGATGATGAGGGAAAGTCCCTGTCCGCGGATGCCATATTCGGAGATCAACTCGCCAAGCCAGATGGCAAACATCGTACCGGCGGTCATCGCAACCAGGACCGACCAGGAAGCAAGCGCATTTTCCGCTGCGAACAAGCCAAATGGAAGGATTGGCTGTCCAATCGCCTGAATGGACAGGGAGTTGAAGATGTTGATCTGCCCGACCGCGGAAAGAGCCGCCATGGGCACGGCGAGGTAATACGTCCACTTTTCCTGCCAGCGGCGTCCTTCGCGCGGGTCGTCCTGAATCCGCTTTTGGAGTGAAGGGATGATCGGGATCAGAAGTTGAATGATGATCTGGGCGGTGATGTACGGATACACGCCCATCGAAAGCAGGGAGAAGTTCGAGACGGTGCCGCCGGAGAGCAGGTCGAGGAATCCGAGGAACCCGCCCGACCCGGAGGATGAATTCCGGAATGCGGCAAGAATCTCATGGTCCACGCCGGGAGCCGGGATGTTCGCCGCGAGCCGGTAGATCACCAGAAGGATAAAGGTGATAATCAGTTTGCGGCGGATGTCTTCCGACTTCCAAAGATAATGCCAGCCTGAAAAGGTGGTCTTCATGGGAAGGTTCCTTTTATTCCTTGGCGATCAACTCGACCGAGCCGCCAGCCTTTTCGATCTTGGCTTTGGCTCCGGCGCTGATGCGATGCGCGCGGATCTTGAGGGCGTGTTTCATTTCGCCGCGCCCAAGAATGACAACAGGGTTGCGGGTGTCGCGCAGGAGATGGGCTTCTGCAAGAGATTCAGGGGTCACGTCGCTGTTTGCCTTGAACGCCTCGGAGAGCTGGTCGAGGTTCACTTCGTTGAATTCGACCTGGTTCGGCGGAGTGAAGCCTTCACCGCGGATGAACGGCAGGCGGCGATAGAACGGCAGGTTGCCGCCCTGGCGGTACAAATGCCCGCCCTCGCCGGAGCGCGCGCCCGCGCCCTTGGTACCGCGTCCCGCCGTCTTACCCTGACCGGCGGAAATGCCGCGACCCACGCGTTTTCGGTTCTTCTTGGAACCGGGATTGGGTACAAGATCGTGTAATTTCATGTTCGACCTACTCTTCAATCTTGATCAAGTGAATGATCTTGTTCAACATGCCGCGCAAGGCGGGCGTGTCCTTGTGCTCGACCGTCTGGTGTAATCGGCGAAAGCCAAGCGCTTTGACGGTTGCCTTCTGGTCCTTGGTGTAGCCGATGGCGGAACGCACCAGAGTCACGCGCAGGTTTTTGCCGGAGGTTTCTTTCTTAGGCATGTTGCTTCCTCCGTTCCCAGAATGGGAGTAATTCCTCGGCGCGTTTTCCGCGGCGGGCCGCTTCAACAGCGGGAGAGCGCAGCCCGTCCAGCGCGTCGAATGTTGCCATGACTACATTGAGGACGTTCGCGCTTCCCATTGACTTGGTCAGGATGTCGCGCACCCCGGCTACTTCCAATACCGCGCGGACGCCGCCTGCGGCGATCACGCCTGTACCGGCGGAAGCAGGTTTGAGGAAGACCTTAGCGCCGGCAACTTTTCCAAGGGATTCGTGGGGGATGGTCGTCCCGGCAACGTTGACCGTGCGGATGTTTTTGCGCGCGCGTTCAGACGCTTTGCGCATCGCATCGGGGACGGCGTTGGCTTTGCCCACGCCCATGCCGATGCTGCCCTTCTTGTCACCCACGACAACCGTCACGCGGAAGCGGAAGCGGCGACCGCCCTTGACCACTTTGGCAACGCGGGCAATCTCGATCACGCGTTCTTCGTAGGCGTCCTGGGTTTCAAATTGTTTATCGAATTGGTTATCTGCCATTTGTTTCTCCGGTCCGTAAGACCGACTTAAGTCGGTCTTACTTTTAGAACTGCAGGCCGCCTTCGCGCGCGCCGTCTGCCAGGGCTTTGACACGCCCGGTGTAACGGAAACCACCGCGGTCGAACACAACCGAGGAGATTCCCTTGTTCTTCGCGCGTTCGGCAATGGCTTGACCGATGGCTTTCGCCTGTTCGGACTTCTTCATACCTTTAACCTTTTCGCGCAGTTCCTTGTCAACTGTGGAAGCGGAAACAATGGTGTTTCCATCCATATCGTCTATGATCTGGGCGTAGATGCCCGTCAGGCTCTTGAAAATATTCAAGCGCGGACGTTCGGGGCTGCCAAACACCTGCTTGCGAACACGCGCATGGCGGCGTTCACGAGCCAGAGCACGATTTTTGTTAGCCATGGGTTATTTGGCTCCTTTCACGGCTTTCCCGGCTTTGCGGCGGACTTTCTCGCCGAGATAGCGCAAGCCCTTGCCATGGTAAGGCTCCGGCGGGCGGACGTTGCGCACATTTGCAGCCACCTGCCCCACCAGTTCCTTGTCGAAGCCCGAAACTTTGATCTGACGGGTCTTCGCGTCTGTTTCAAAAGCGATTCCTGTGGGCGGCTCGACCTTGACCGGGTGCGAATACCCAACGAACAGGGCCAGATTCTTACCTTCCATCTCGGCGCGGTAACCAACGCCTTCAACTTCCAGCACCACTTCAAAGCCCTTGCTGACGCCATGGATCATGTTGGCAAGCACGGCGCGGGTTGTCCCATGCAGGGCGCGCTCTTCGGGGTTATCTGAACCGCGGGCGATCTTCAACTGGTTATCTTCCATTTTGATTGCGATCAAACTGGAAAATTCGCGCGAAAGCTCGCCTTTCGGTCCTTTTACGCGGACCTTGGTTCCGTTCAAATCCACCTGCACACCGGCAGGAATGTCTACTGGTAAACGACCAATACGAGACACGATACTCCTCCTACCAGACCTTGCAGATGATCTCGCCGCCCACGCCCAACTGTCGGGCACGCGCGCCGGTCATCACACCCTTGGGGGTCGAAAGGATGGCTACGCCGATCCCGGAAAGCACCCAGGGGATGTCTGTCTTTTTGGTATAGATGCGACGCCCCGGCTTGCTGACACGCTCCAGACCGGAGATGACAGCGCGGCGCTGACGGCGTTCGCCTACATATTTGATCTTCAGGCGCAAAACCTTCTGCGCTTCGGTTTCACCGTCAACCACTTCGAACCCTTCGAGGAAACCTTCCTCTTTGAGTATCTTGGCGATCTCCAGTTTGATCTTGGAACTCGGCAATGCGACCTGGGCATGCCCCGCCATGACGGCGTTGCGGATGCGGGTCAACATATCGGCAATGGGATCAGTAAATGTCATGTTCTTTCTCCAATCCGCCTACCAGGACGCCTTCACGACGCCCGGGATCTGACCCTTCAACGCCAGTTCGCGGAAACAAATGCGGCACAGACCAAAGCGGCGGATGAATCCGCGCGGGCGGCCGCAACGCTGGCAGCGGTTCCGCACCTGCACTGTGTGACGGCGGCGCTGTTCACGATATTGCATACATTTCTTTGCCATACCTTACGCTTCCTTCTTGCCGCTGAACGGCATACCGAGTTGTCTCAGTAAAGCGCGGGCTTCTTCATCGTTCCGGGCGGAGGTCACAAT
>DAOTXI010000208.1:0-1922 GCA_034435475.1 Anaerolineales bacterium | reverse complement strand
AAACGCATCCCGCCCACCGCGCTGACGCGGATTTATCTCGAAGCCGCGGGCGCAAAAGATGAAATGGACTTGATGGAAGGTCTTTCCAACGGGCAATATCATTTGTCCCCGTTCCTTGCGGTTCGAGTGATCGAAGCCGCGCGCGAAGGCGACACAGCCGCACAGGATGTGATTCGTTGCGCTGGTGAAGAATTGGGCTGGCTGGCGGTGGCGGTGGCGCGTCAAATTGAAATGGAGAATGATGAAGTTGAAATCATTCAATCGGGCAGTGTCTTTGATGCAGGCGAGATGATCACTGAGCCAATGAAGCAAATCGTTTTACAGCATTGCCCCAAGGCAAAATTGATTCGGCTCGACGGTCCGCCTGTGGTGGGGGCGGTCATTCTCGGCATGGAGCAGGCGGGCTTCGATGGGTACGCGGTGCGGGGCGAAATGATTCGCACTGCAAAGGAAATAACGAAATGACCGCAGACCGCGGACGATGGACGATGGACATAGATACATGATGCAAGTTGCGAGATGCGAGGTCGGCGGTCGGTCGTCTACGGTCAAGATAAGGATGCAAAATGAAAATAGGTTACTCTCAAAATATTATTACACCGTCGCTTGATAAACCTGTTTATCTTGCGGGCTTTGGCAACAACCGCCGCGCAACGGCTGTTCATGACGATCTGTATGCGCGCGCGCTCGCCATTCAAACGGAACAAACCACGCTTGTGCTGATCGCGCTCGACCTGATTGGTTTCTTTCGCCCCGATGCGTATGAAGTGATTGAGAAGGTAAATCGTCCCGACGCGCAAATCGTCATCGCTTCCACGCACACGCATCACGGACCCGACACGATGGGCTTGTGGGGACCCGACCAAACGACGCGCGGCGTGGATGAAGAGTACATGCGCGGCGTCAAACAAAAAGTTGCGGATGTCATTCTCGCCTCTCTTTCCACGCTCGAACCTGCTTCCGTTAAATGGGCTTCCGTCCGCGTCCCAGGCTTGGTCAAAAACGCCCGCAACCCTGAGATTCTCGATGACGAGTTGACGTTGTTGCAGTTCTTGACTGCCGACCCTTCGACAGGCTCAGGGCAACGCTCTCGACCACTGGTGACGATGATGAACTATCCCTGTCACCCCGAAGTGCTGTGGGATATGAACCCGAACATCACATCGGACTATGTCCATTACCTGCGTGAAGAGGTGGAGAAGCAAACGGGCGCGCCCTGCATTTTCTTCTCTGGCGCGTTGGGTGGCATGATGACCCCCGATGTGAAAGATCATTCGTTTGCGGAGGCGGAGTTCATGGGGAAGACGTTGGCAGAGGAGGGGCTGAGAGCGTTGCGCGCTGTTGACAGTGCTCAGTTGACAGTGAGCAGTCAGACCGCAGACGACGGACTGCGGACGGCTGGGAAAGCGGCGGTCGGCGGTCATTCGTCGGTGGTCAGCATCGAAAAGAAAATCATCTCCGCCAAACTCACCAACATCCTTTACAAACTTGCGTTCTGGCGCAAACTCCTGCCCGATGTGCGCGACAAAAACGGCTGCATTGCCACCGAAGTCAATCTCATCAAAATCGGCGGGTTGTGGCTGGCAACTGTCCCAGGCGAGTTGCTGCCCAGGCTGGGCTTGCAGCTCAAGGCGTGGATGAAAGAGGCGGGGGCGCAGGTCACAGGCGTCATTGGGCTGGCGAACGACGAGCTGGGTTACATCCTGCCTGTCGAAGATTTCAAGTATCCGTGGAATCCGTTCAAGCCAGGCAAACATTACGAAGAGACCAATTCCATCGGCAAGGATATTACGCCAAAGGTGATGGGCGCGTTGAGAGAGTTGATACGGTGAATTCGAACGCAGACGGAAAACGGTCGGCGGTCAGTCGTCTGCGGTCAACGATCCAAAAGGATACACACATAAACATGCCCAAAATCACCC
>DAOTXI010000207.1:0-2019 GCA_034435475.1 Anaerolineales bacterium | reverse complement strand
CTTTTGGGGTGTGGGTCTCCTGCAGGGCGTCGTCAATGGCAAGGGGATGAAAACCAAAGTTCCGCAGGATGGGTTCGGCAGACTCAACTGGTTCGCCGATAAAGTCCACCCACAGCATCCCCCTCCGGTCACGGATGAGCCGGGGAAATTCAACAGGGGGAATGTCAGTCCGTATACGTTGCCCGGGCTTGTAGTAAAGGGATCGAATCACAAAAACCTCCAGAGATTGAAAATTTTGAGGGGAAATCAATAATCTTAATGGGTTTATTGAAAATCATTATTTATACTTGACAAATTATAAATAATTAGTATAATTTTATTAGTATTCAGTAATCATAAATTGATTTTCCGTAAATCCGGCTTAAAAAATCTTGATTTTTTCCTTGAAATCTTTCTTTTGTCATTGAATTATAAATCGGAGAGACCTATTATGCGACCCGCGCCATCCCGTTGCCCGATCTGCCAGTCTGAAATGGAAGTTGTCCGTTTGCACTGCTCCAGTTGCGACACCTCGCTCGAAGGTCGTTTTGCGCTTGGGCAGTTTTCCAATTTATCTCCTGAGCAAATGGAATTCGTTTTCACCTTTGTGCGTTGTGAAGGCAAGATCAACCGCATGGAGCAGGAACTGGGTCTTTCCTACCCAACCATCCGCAAAAATCTGCATGAAGTGATTCGCAAACTTGGCTTCGAACCCGGCAAGGATGAATCAAGTGACTTAGACGATGATGCGCGCAGCGCCGTCATTGCCGACCTTGAAGCCGGAAAGATCACAGCCGACCAAGCCATGCGCTTGTTGCGCGGCGAGGAGGAGTAATCCATGTCAAAGACAATCAATGCCGGAAGAACCCCCCGCATCGAAATCGAATCCGTCAGCGGCGATCTCAGCCTCGTAGGTTGGGAGGGAGACGATATTCTGATCAAGGCGGATAGCGATGTCATGAACGTAATACAGGATGGCGACCAGGTGCGCGTTTCCTGCGATGACGACCTTTCCATCCGCGTTCCAAAGGGGGCGAGTGTTTTGATCACAAAAATTGACGGCGATGCCTCGATCCGCGGTGTGATGGGGGAGATCGAATTGAAGGATATCACCGGGGACCTTTCCATGCGCGACGTGAATTCGGTGGCGATTGGAACGGTTCAATCGGACTTTAGCCTGCGCGGCGGGAAAGGGAGTTTATTCATCCGTAAAGCGGATTCGGATGTCTCCATCCGCGATGTGGATGGCAATGTGACCCTCGACTCCATTTCGGATGACCTTGCCCTGCGCGATGTGCGCGGAAGCGTCAGCGCCAATGTGGGCGAGGATGTGGTGATGTACATCAACCCCCAGCCCGGAAATACCTATACAGTCAACGCCGGGGACGATATTTTGCTTGTCATGCCGCCCAAGTCAAACGCAACCCTGACCCTCAACGCCGACGAGATTGATGTGGATTGGGATGGCGTTGAAAACCAAGAGGATGTCACCAGCCGCGTGATCGCGCTTGGCGATGGTTCGGCGGATATTACTTTGAGCGCGGGTGGCGATATCCGCGTTTCGAACCGGTCGGATGCGGGTGATTCTGCCGAGGACTTTGGTAATTTTGCTGGGATGGGCATGGATTGGTCCGGGTTCGGCGAGCGTATCTCGCGCCGGGTGGAGCAGGCAACCGAACGCGCCAACCGTAAGATCGAAGCCGCAAACCGGCGCGTTGAGCAGAAAGTCCGCGATGCGGAACGGCGCGGGCGCGGCAAAGTGGCGTTGGAGATTGGGCGTTGGAATTGGAACTTTTCGTCCAAGGGGGTGCCAATTCCGCCGAAGCAACAGGTCTCGGATGAGGAACGACTTGCGATTTTGAAAATGCTTCAAGAAAAGAAGATCACCTCGGAAGAAGCGGAAAAACTTTTAGCGGCGCTGGAAGGAGGCTCGTAATGTCTTCGGAAGAACGCAGAAAAATTTTGCAAATGGTCGCGGATGGCAAGGTCAGCGCGGAGGAAGCCGCGA
Organism: Anaerolineales bacterium; assembly: GCA_034435475.1. GTDB lineage: Bacteria > Chloroflexota > Anaerolineae > Anaerolineales > Villigracilaceae > Villigracilis. The sequence continues at coordinate 32 of DAOTXI010000207.1, read as the reverse complement.
AGTTGATGCGCGTGTTGGACGAGTCTGCGGAG
>DAOTXI010000206.1:0-5331 GCA_034435475.1 Anaerolineales bacterium | reverse complement strand
GTACCAGCCACAACTTGCGGAACCATCAAACCTTCCGCTTCAAACTGGCGGATGAGGGGCAGGGAGCCTTCGAAAGCGGCGTCCTGGGTACCGAAATCACATTCGCCGGATGCCAACTGGGCAATCAGCTGGTTGGTATCGGGGATAAAGCGGTAGATCAGGGTGTCAATCTTGGGCAGGCCTTCACCGGCGCGCCAGTAGGTTTCGTTCTTCTCAACCGTGAGGTGATCGCCGGCAACCCATTCCACAAGTTTGAAGGGACCGAAGGCGAGCGGATCGCGGTTGACGCTTTCGTCAGCAAGCATTTCAGCAGGGGTCATCGGGTTGGAGCCGCCTTCGCCATAGACGTGCGCGGGAAGCGGAGTGATCATACCGTCAACGAAATAGGTGCCGCTGGTGTAGCTCGGCATGAAGTAGTACTTGTAGGTCGAGTCATCCACGATCTCGATCTTCTGAGTCTGGGTCTCATAGAAGTACTTGCTGCTGGGGGTGTCGGGAGAAGCGCCCACATCGTAGGAGAATTGAACGTCCTTGGTGGTCACAGGTGTGCCGTCTTCCCAAGTCGCGCCTTCAGCAATGGTGAAGGTAGTCACGATCTGGACGGTCGGATACTTCTGACCTTCTTCAACGGTCACTTCGACGGGATCGCCTTCAGCCTGGTTCAAGGAGATGGTCATGCCGGCTTCAAGGGCCACAGCCGCATCCTGGGCGCCATCGTAAACCACATCGCCCACGCCAACTTCGATGGTTTCCTTGGTGGCGGTATCATCAAAGGTGGAAAGTTCGTAAAGCACGCCCTGATAGTCATACGTGCGCGCATCAAAGGTGCCATCATACAACGCATCAAGCACGAAGGTCTTGACCAACGCGGACTCGCTGTACAGGTACAGGGTGGAAGGTTCCTGAGCCAAACAAGCAACCATCACCTTAGGTTCAGCAGGGGCGGGCTCTTCAGTGGCGGCTTCAGTCGCATCAACAGGAGCTTCGGTCTCAGCGGCAGGAGCCTCAGTCGCAGGAGCGCCACAAGCGGCAAGGACCATGCTGGCAATCACCAGCAGACCAAGCAAAGCAAACAATCGGTTTCGTAACATTTGTTTTCTCCTCCAAGAAGAAAAATTAGGGGGTTGACATACAGACACAACATACGGACATCACATGACTATTGTTGGTAGAACCACCTCCTTTTATTATTGGACTTACGCAAAATCATTCGCCACTTCGGCAATTGACCGCCGACCATAGACCGCGGTCCGCCGTCGGCGGTCATATTTTGGGAGTTTTGCGTAAGTCCTGTATTATTTATTTTATAAAAGGACATTACAAACCGAGACAAGCACACTGAATTATACCTAATTCTCTAGGCGAGTCAACCAGAGCGTTCAGGAAACAACCTGTATAGTCACATTTACATCCCAAAATAGTACCCAGGGAGCTAATCAAAACCCTACCAGAGAACTATTTTGGCTTACCCCCATGACAAATTCCCTATTGTTCTTGTGACATTGTCGTGACTGACCTAGCCGCCTCTTTCTGGACCTGCAACCTGCCCCAACACATTGCGCCTTTTCCACGCTCGTGTTGACAAGCCCATCCGCTTCCCATAGAATGTAAATTATCTTTCGCCACCAAGGAGAAATCATCATGCTCAAGGAATTCAAAGAGTTCGTCATGCGCGGAAACGTGCTCGATATGGCAGTAGGCGTTATCATCGGCGGCGCATTCGGTAAAATCGTCGGCTCACTTGTCAATGACATCCTCATGCCGCTGATCGGCTTGCTCATGGGCGGAGTCAACTTCAGCGAACTGTCCGTCACGGTTGGCGCGGCGCAACTCAAATGGGGTATGTTCGTCCAAACCATCATTGACTTCCTTATCATTGCTTTTGTCATCTTCTTAATCGTCAAAGCCGCGAATACCATGAAGAAGTCCCCTGCCCCGGCAGACCCCACCACCAAGGAATGCCCGCACTGCTTCAGCGCCATTTCCATCAAGGCCATACGCTGCCCGAATTGCACCTCTGAATTGAGGGCATAATATTCCCGACCACAGACCGCCAACAACCGACCACGGTCTGTGGTCAATCGTCTGCAGTCTGAACAATCAACCAAAATGCTCCGGTGAGGGTGTTATCCTTATCGGAGCATTTATAATGTCTCCACCATGAATCTGGATTTCATCAACAAACTCAACCCGCAGCAGCGCAGCGCGGTCACAGCGGCGGATGGGCCTGTAATGGTCGTGGCAGGTCCCGGGTCCGGGAAGACGCGCGTACTTACGCAACGCATTGCCTATCTCATTGCCCACGAAGGCGTCCGCCCGTGGCAGATCCTCGCCGTCACCTTCACCAACAAAGCCGCCAAAGAAATGGACGAGCGCGTCAAAGCCATTTTGAACGAGCAAGCGACCGAAGGCATGATGCTTGGAACCTTCCACTCCATCTGTGCGCGGATATTGCGCCGCGAAGCCGAGCACCTGCCCATAGAGTCGAACTTTGTTATTTTTGATTCGGACGACCAGCAGAGTTTGGTCAAGTCGATCATCCGCGAAATGAATTTGAACGACAAACTCTATCGCGCCAACAGCGTGCATGCTTCGATCTCGCGCGCCAAGAACGAGTTGATTTTGCCGGATGACTTCCCCATCAACACCTACCGCGACGAAGTGGTGAAGCGCGTGTATACCGAATATCAAAAGCGACTCATCGCCAGCAACGCCGTGGACTTTGACGACATCCTCGTGTACGCCACGCAGTTGATGGAAACTAACCCCGCCGTGCGCGAAAAATATGCTCAACGCTTTCGGCATGTGCTAGTAGACGAATTTCAGGACACCAACCTCGCGCAGTATGCTTTAGTAAAGAATCTTGCTTCGTATCATAAAAATATTTTCTGCGTGGGCGACCCCGATCAATCCATCTATGCCTGGCGCGGCGCGGACTATCGCAATATTCAGCGCTTTGAACAAGACTATCCCGACTCGCAAACCATTTTGCTCGAACAGAATTACCGCTCCCATCAAAACATCCTTGATGTTGCCATGGGCGTGATCGACCGTGCCAGCAACCGCCGCAAGAAACGTCTGTTCAGTGACCGTGGCGCGGGCGAGAAGATTTTCTTCTACGAAGCGCGTGATGATTACGGCGAAGCATCTTTTGTTGTGGACACCATCGCGCAACTCGTCGCATCCGGCGAGTTCGAGCCGAAAGACTGCGCGGTGATGTATCGTACCAACGCCATGTCCCGCCTGATCGAAGAAGCCTTCTTGCAGGCACGCCTTCCTTATAAATTGGTCGGCGCACAACGCTTCTATGGTCGCCGCGAAGTGAAGGACATCATCGCCTTTATCCGCCTCGCGCACAACCCCGCCGATGAGGCCGCCCTCAGCCGTGTCATCAACGTGCCGCCGCGCGGCATCGGCGAAAAGACTCTCACAACCCTGCACATGGTTGCACGACAAAACGACACCAATGCCGGATTCGTCTTGCTCAACCTTGCCCACGGCGCAGAATCAAATTTCTACAAATCCTTCACGGGTCGTGCCGCACTGCCTCTCGCCGACTTTGGCGGTATGCTCGCCAACTGGCATACACTTTCCAAAACCGCAACCGTTGCCGAACTCTTCGACAAAATCGTGCGCGACATCAACTACAAAGAATACATCGTCGAAGATGACTCAGAAGAAAGTGCTGATCGTTGGGAGAACGTGCAAGAACTCAAACGCCTCGCGCTCGAATACGACACCCGCACCATCGACGACTTCCTTGAGAACGTGGCGCTCATTGCTGACCAGGACACACTCACCGATGCCAACGCTCCCACCCTGCTTACGCTCCATGCCGCCAAGGGTCTTGAATACGGCGCGGTCTTCATCGTTGGTCTCGATGATGGCATCATTCCGCACAGCCGTTCCTTCGATGAAATTCAACAAATGGAAGAAGAACGCCGCCTCTTCTACGTTGGCATCACGCGCGCCAAAGACCGCCTCTATCTTTTGCGCGCCATTCAACGCGGCGGTCGCGGCATGGCAGAAGAAACCTTCCCCTCGCGCTTCATGGATGACATCCCCGCGGATATGCTCGTCGGTCGCACACGCACGGGACGCTCGATGCGCGGTGCCCCTTCCGATATTAAGTGGTCGCTTCCCACTCCGCCGACATCTGCTCCTGTCGCCCAAGCCTTATACAAAGCTGGCACTCGTGTCCGCCACGCCATGTGGGGTGACGGCATTGTGCTTGACTCGCGTATGCAAGACGGCGATGAGATCATTGACGTGGTCTTTGAGTCGGTGGGCATTAAACGTCTTGCCGCGAGTTTGGCAAACCTAAAAATTATATAACCGACCCCAGACGGTGGACGGCAGACCACGGTCTGGGGTCGGCTGTCTCCCGTCTCCCTGCTCAAAACGCATTCCTCGGCGCGAAGGGTTGCAAAACACGCTTCATCTTCCCCACAGGGCTGGCTATCCTTGCAGTGAAACCGCGTAAAAAGGTAAACAACAAATGAACATCCCTTACCGCCTGCTGTATCTCGGTTTCAAAATTTACTGTTTTATCTTCCGTCCCATCCGTATGGGGGTGCGGGTGGTGATGCTGGAAGGAGAAAGCGTCTGGCTGATTCGGCATACGTATCTGGGTGGATGGTATTTACCGGGCGGCGGACTCAACAAGTGGGAGTCACTGGACCAGGCGGCGCGTCGAGAGGCGCGTGAAGAGACGGGGGCGGAGTTGGACGAGATTTCATTGTTGGGGGTATTCACCAGTTACAAGCAATGGAAGACAGATCATACGGCTGTATTCTTGTGCAGAGATTTCAAGTTTACAGGCAACTCAGACGCTGAGATCGCAGAGATGAGACTGTTTCCACTGGAGCGATTGCCGGAGGGCATGTATGACGTTCACGGCACTTTGCTCAAGAAAGTTCACGCCGGGACGCTCCGATCCAATTTCGGCGAGTGGTAGTTTACAAATTCATTTGCCGTGAGGTGGGTTCATTTTTCAGACGGTATAATAAGAAAAAAACAGGAAACCGGACTCGCCTCTATGACCCAAGAAACCATCAAGATCGTCATCCCCATGGCAGGCTGGGGAACCCGTATGAGACCGCATACGTGGAGCAAACCCAAGCCGCTCGTCAGCGTAGCGGGTAAAACCTCGCTTGAACACCTGATGGATATGTTCAAAACCCTGCCAGACCCGGAGGATGCCGAGTTTGTCTTCATTGTAGGACCGTACCTCGGCGAGTTACAAATCCCCGCTTTCATTAAAGAGAACTATCCAAATCTCAAAGCCCACTATGTCGTCCAAAGCGAAATGAAGGGACAGTCTCATGCGCT
>DAOTXI010000205.1:0-3644 GCA_034435475.1 Anaerolineales bacterium | reverse complement strand
ACGGTTGACTGCGGTCTGTCGTCGGCGGTCTGTATTCTCCAATTCAAAGTGTTATTACTTGGTTTTGATGCTGATAGTCTTGGGTTTGACCTCTTCGGCTTTCGGGAGCGTGATGGTCAGAATGCCGTTTTCGAAATCGGCTTTGGCTTTGTCGGCTACCACTTCGGTGGGCAGAACGAGCGAGCGTTCAAATATACCCCAGCGCTGTTCACGGATGTGATATGCCTTCTCTTTGGTTTCGTTCTCCTGCCGGGACTCGCCTTTAATGGTGAGTACCTCACCGGTGACGTTGATCTGCACTTCCTCGGCTTTGATGCCGGGCAATGCGGCTTTGACCACAACTTCATTATCGGTCTGGTACATATCCACTGCGGGGATAGACCAGTTGTTGCCAGCAAGGTTGAGCGGACGGGTGAACGCATCGTCGAAGAGGCGATCCATGGCTTCGCGCAGGGTCATCATTTCACGAGCGGGCTCCCAACGAATTAAGTTTGACATAGCTACCTCCTTATAGGTAATGGGTTTTGTCTTACGCCCATTAATTTATAACGCCTGCGTTAGAAGAACGCAGGCGTTTTGTATTCATTTTGTTAGAGCCGCAGGTTAAGAACCAAACCTCTCTATGAGTGCTACGATGCCGTAAATGGTACCGAGGCAGGTAACGCAGACACCTGCCAATTTTGCCGCGGCAAGCCGCCTGCTCTCAGGTTTTTGCTACGACATGCCTATTCCTTACTACGCTTGAAATCTACAAAGCGGTAGCCTACACCGCGTTCGGTGAGAATATAAACCGGGTTGGCGGGGTCTTTCTCCAGTTTTTGGCGCAGGTAGTTGATATACAGGCGAACATAGTGAGGCTCATCGCGATACTCATAGCCCCAAACTTTTTGGAGCAATTGGTCATGCGAGACCACCCACCCCGCATTTTGAACAAGGTGGTAGAGCAGGCGATATTCGGTTGGACGCAGTTTTACGAGTTTACCTTCCAGCCAAATTTCGCGGCGCTCAAAATCTATTTTGAGGCGTTTGTCAATTTCGATCAAGCCATGCATCGAGCCGCCGGTCCCCTCGGTGCGACGCAATACGGCTTTAATGCGGCTGACCAGTTCCCGCGGGCTGAATGGCTTGGTGATGTAATCGTCGGCGCCATGTTCGAGTCCGCGCACACGGTCATCTTCTTCGCCTTTGGCGGTAAGCATAATAACCGGCACGTTGCTGAAATCGCGGATGGTTTCAAGCACATCGAAGCCGTCAATATCCGGCATCATCACATCCAGCAAGATGAGGTCTGGCGTGAAATCACGGATCTTTTGGATGGCTTGCTTGCCGTTGAAGGCTTCACCCACCTGAAAGCCATCGTGTTCTAAATTCATACGGATGAAACGCACCATCCGTTCTTCATCATCCACCACTAAAATGCGGCGTCTATCCAGGTCTGTCATGTCACTCTCTCACAAAGCCGATAATCTTCTCGTCTTGAGAATCGCCAAGAATCTCGATAAAACTTACCTTGGCAAGGGGCCAAATGACCCTGTCGGTTCCGGGGTCAATATAGTGCAGGTCTTTCCCGTCTTTTTGGCGGGGATTTGTGACGACGATGATGTTGTCGGTCGGCTTCGGGAGTTCGTCCACTTCCCCGGCGACCGATGTTTCGTTTGGTATATGCAGGATGACGGTGAATGCCATTTCGCTTCGTTCTCCTCGCGGTTATTTTTTATCAATCAATACCTGAATGCGCATTTTACCGAGCGCAAGGATATCGCCGTGGTTTAACCTTTGCTCGGAGTTTGGCGTGAGGCGGTTGCCGTTGATAAACGTGCCGTTGGCAGAACCCAGGTCCATGAAGACCACCGAACTTCCGCTGCGCCGAATGACGGCATGAAGGCGGGACACGCCCGCCGCATACGCCTGATAAGGGGAAAGGTCAATATCGGGCATGATCGGCTGTCCTTCGCTGATGCGCCCCATTGTGAATTCATTTCGGGAGGATAGCGGCAGGACCTGCCCGGTATCGAGCAGGTGTAAGTTTGCCCAGGCATTATCCCCCTCCACAGGCTGGCTCATCTCGCCGGTGGTGCGCCTGCTGGCGATCTTGAGGTTTTCAGTGGCAATGGACTGGGTGGTCAACGTATCCCTGCCGATCAACTGCGCCCCACACTCCGCGCAGAATAACGCGCCGGTCATATTGGCGTGTTTGCAATTGGAACAGATTATCATGAAGGTTTCTCCTTGCCACTGCCCAATAACAGTGCTCGGGTTTTGTATTTGATATCCTTGCTGCCGGTTGCGCTCCAGGCGCGGCGATTTTCCAGGTTTTGCGCTTCGAGCATGGCTGTTTTGGCAACGCCGGTTTCGCCTTGTGAGAGCAGATGGGTGGCAAGGTTTTGAAGATGTTTTGCGGCTTCATCGTAACGACCCTGGTTCGCTGCCGCTTGCGCCCGTTCCTGCATTCGATATAACGTCAGGCGGGAAAGCGCTTTCAGCACTCTTGTCGGCGGAGGCTCGGCCTTGGGGTCAGGAAAAACATCTCGCTTCAGTCTGAGGCGGATGGGAGGAACAGGCAGGGGCTGTGAGACAACCGAGGCTTTCAGGTTTCCATCCAAAAGCAGGACATCCTCATTCGCAAGCGCGTTCGGGGTGACGACAAGTTCGAGAAGCACATGCAGGGGCGCATCGCGCAGGATGGGACCCAGATGGAGGGGTGAGGCAGCCTCGATCTGACCGCCCTCAGGTTGAAGGCGAAATGCAAAGTTTAGGCGGATATGTTCCTGGGATTTGAACTCAAGCAGGACTTCGTCGGCATACGTGCTGGTAAGCGATTTGAATTTTTCCACAAGGAATTTTTCGATGTCTCTCGGCTCTGTGATGTATACGGACGAGCCTCCTGTCTTTGCCGCCAGCGCATCCAGGAAAATGTCGTTCCATTCAGACCCAATCCCCATGCCGGTGATGCCCACATTCTGCCGCGCTGCTTCCTCTGCAAGCGACAGGCATTCCTGTTCGTCTCCATAGGTTTCGCCATCGGTGAGTAGGATGATGTGGTTGACCCGCGCCGGGTCGAGCGTGCGGCGGATCTCTTTCATGCCTGCTTCCAACCCCTGATAAATCTCCGTCCCGCCCGACGGTTGCATCATCTGGATGCTGCTCTCCTGTTTTCGCCGGTCTAAATTGATCGAAGCGGGGACGATGACCTCGGCGCGGTCACTGAACGCCACAATGCTGAGAACATCCTGCGGGCGCAAAGTTCGCATCAACTGAATGGCGGTTGCCTTCAGGATATCCATCTTATCGCCCTGCATGGAAGTGGACCGGTCGAGCACAAGGCAAAGATTCAATGGCGGCGCGGGCAGGCTTCCGGATTGTTTTGCAGACGGCTCAATTTCGAGCAAGATGTAAAGGAGTTGGTCTTCCTTGATTTGCACCAGGCTCGGGCGGCTGTAATAAACCTCATGTCGAATGAACTTATTATCTACTGGTACTTCGAGAGGCAGGGTCGCATCGTACTGCGCCCGGCGTTTTGGGTTGGAAAGAATCTCGTACGCTTGTTGGATGCCCAGAAACAATTCGGTTTCACCGGCGGCTGTGTTTTTATCCGGGTGCAACCGCTGAGCAGCCTCAAGGTAGGCGCGTTTGATTTCCGCCTG
>DAOTXI010000204.1:0-14019 GCA_034435475.1 Anaerolineales bacterium | reverse complement strand
CTTTCTCTTTGAGCCCTTCAAAGAGCATATTCATGGCGCGCAAATGCAGCGCAGTGGGATTGTCAATATACGCCTGCGAAGCCTCAGCGAACGAAGCCGCGATCTGCTTTTCAGACTCGCCGAGGATCACACGTGCCTGACGTTCACGTTCTGCCTGCGCCTGACGCGACATGGCGTCCTCCAAATCCTGCGGGATGACAATGTCACGGATCTCCACCGATTGCACGGTCACGCCCCAGGGTGTAGTGCGCTCATCGATCACAGCCTGCAACTCCTTATCGATTGCACTGCGCCCAACCAGAATGTCTGCCAGCATCTTCTTGCCGATGATGTCACGCAGTGCGGTCTGTGCAGCCCAGTCCACCGCGGCGCGATAATCTTCCACTTCGAGCGCAGCTTTCTCGGCATCCCACACAACCCAGAACAACACAGCATCCACATCCACCGGCACAGTATCTTTGGTCAGTGTTTTCTGTGCGGCAAACGGCGTCACCATCACACGATGATCAATCCACGATGGCGTTGTGTCTACGATGGGAACGATCCAGAATAAGCCCGGTCCCTTTAGCCCTGTGAATTTACCGAGGCGCAGCACCACTACCTTTTGCCATTGCGATGCGACCTTGATGGCAAATAAAAAGTAAGTGGCAATACCGGTCAACGCCAACACAACGCCGCCAATCACGAGGGCTGATACATTCATCATATCCAACAAGATTGCGATTTTGATCGCCCCAGCCAGAAAGATGGCGAACACAAACCCGGCAATGGGCGGAATATGCTGGTCATCTTTTTTGGTTTGGATCACTGACTTTAAAAAGTTTGTTTTCATTTGAACTTCTCCTTCTTTATAAACTTACTCTTCGCTTGAGACATGCTTCGCATCTTTCCAGGACTTGAGCCTGTCTCTCACCACTTGGCTAACCTCACGTTCTGAGAATCCCAGCCGCAACCCTTCGCCAATGAATCGATCTGCCAACTCAGCCAGCGACTCTTTGCGTAGTTTCTCCGTTACCTCTGGCGGTGGGATCTCCGTGATGAATGTCCCGCGTCCTTGTTGTGTGGATATGATGCGTGCTTCATCCAATATGCGATACGCGCGCGCCACCGTGTTGAAGTTGACTCGCAAGTCTGAAGCCAGTGCTCGGACAGTGGGCAATTGATCGCCCGGTTTCAATATGCCGTTCACCAGTTGACTTTGTATCTGATTAACGATCTGGGTGTAAATGGGCAACCCGGAGTGAAAGTCGAGTTGCAGGGTGAGTTTCTTTTCTGCCATCTTTATATCCTAAATTGTACTAATTGTATCAATGATTGAATTGTAGCACTTAAGGACTTTAAGTCAAGCCCCTAAAGAATAGAAACGGGCATTTGAAGTTTCGTTCAAATGCCCGTTCAAGCTCTTTTATTTTTTCTTTGGTTTTATCTTTTTCAAGGCGGCCCCCAATCGCTTGATCCCCTCTTCAATATCTTCCACAGGTTGAGATGCAAAGTTGAGACGTATCCAATCTTCCCCACTGATGCCGTCAATGAAAAAAGAATTGCCGGGTGAAAAAGCGACACCTTCTTTGCAAGCGATTGGCAGCAATTCATTTGCCGAAATGGACTTGGGTAATTGCAGCCAAATGAACAACCCGCCTTTGGGTACTTCGTAGTTGACACTAGTTGGCAAATGTTTTTTGATGGCATCCAACATCGCATCGCGCCGGGCACGGAAGATTTGATTGGAACGATGTAGATAGGTTTGGTACCGACCCACTGTCATATAGGCATCAAGCGCGCGTTGGATCAAGGTGGACGTTGCCAGGTCGCTGAGACGTTTGAAGTTGAGCAGGCTGTCGTAGACGGGGCCATCTGCGACGATGAAGCCAACGCGCAGACCGGGCATCAGCATCTTGGAAAAGGTGCTGATGTAGACAACCTGTCCGCCGGGGTCTAATGATTTGAGTGAAGGCTGGGTGTGACCTTCATAACGCAAGTCGCCTACGAAATCATCTTCAAGGATGGGAACGTTATATTTACCCGCCAATAGAATCAACTCGCGGCGGCGGGTGCTGCTAAGACATGTCCCGGTCGGGTTGTGAAAATTGGGTATCGTGTAAATCAATTTGGGATGATATTGCTGTAAAAGGGTTTCCAACTTTTCCACTTGCATACCCTGACTATCCACAGGAATACCAACGATCTGAAACCCAAGCGTGCGGAAGAGATCCAATGCCGCAGAGTACGTGGGGTCTTCGACCAGCACAATATCATTCGGCTTCAACAAGACTTGCGATGCAAGAAAGATCGCTTGTTGCGAGCCCGCAGTGATGAGAACATTTTCAGGGTGAGTCTGCAAGCCCTGGCTGGCCAGGATGCGCGCAATCCCTTCACGCAAGGGAGCATACCCGCGGCGTTCACCATATTCAAGTGCATCGATCTGGTCACGTCGCATCACAGATTGAATGACCTTGCGAAACTCCTCCACCGGGAATTGACGCGCATCACTGATTCCGCTGGCAAAGTTGATTGGGTGTGGATGCCCGCTTGCTTGCAGCATATCTTCAGCCGTGTCTGAGGTGGCGAAAATATTTTTTTGCAGGTTCATTTGCCAGAGCGGCAGGAAGTCTGAAGAATTTTTTGGAATGGAGGGGATTAGGTACACCGGTAAGACGTAAGTTCCGCTGCCCATTTTTGAAAACACTAAACCGTCCGCTTCCAAAGCGGAATATGCATTCTCAACTGTATTGCGGTTGACTCCCAAATCGTGCGCAAGCTGACGGCTGGCTGGCAGGCGCGTATCAGCGGGCAAATTGCCGGAAAGAATGCTTTTTCGAAGATGGTCTTCGATCTGTTGATACAGGGGAATATCGCTTTTGTGGTCAAGCGGGATGCGCATGTTGCTTCTCCAAATCGCATTGGTGTGGTGAATATATCACCAACTTGCCCGCCGAATAGGGACAATTGTGTTGAAAGGCGCTTTTTTAGGCAAAAGTGGCTGGTAACTTATTGGACTTTATTGGCTCTTAACATCATCCAATTTCGTTCTAGAATCCAATAAAGTCGGCTTGCGCAAACAATTTATCTCTTTGACGCTTGCCGCGGTCTGCCGTCGGCGGTCAGATTTTGAGAGTTTGCGCAGGTCTTGTCAAAATATATTCCATGTAGGAGAAAAACATGCAAGCAAAAACTGGAACTTGGACTGAGAAAAAAGGGTTGGCACAAATGCTCAAAGGCGGCGTCATCATGGATGTGGTGAACGCTGAGCAGGCGAAGATTGCGGAAGATGCGGGCGCATGTGCGGTGATGGCGTTGGAGCGTGTGCCCGCCGATATCCGCGCGGACGGCGGCGTGGCGCGTATGAGCGACCCCGATATGATCCTCAAGATCATGGAGGCAGTGTCCATTCCGGTGATGGCGAAGTGCCGTATTGGTCATTTTGTCGAAGCGCAGATTCTGGAATCCATTGGCATTGACTATATTGACGAATCTGAAGTCTTGACCCCGGCAGATGAAGAACATCACATCTTGAAACACAGATTCAAAGTTCCCTTCGTTTGTGGATGCCGCAACATTGGCGAAGCGCTTCGGCGTATTGGCGAAGGCGCGGCGATGATCCGCACCAAGGGGGAAGCGGGTACGGGTGACGTGGTCGAAGCCGTGCGCCATGCTCGTTCTGTGATCGGCACGATCAAACAGTTGACCGTGATGGGCGACGAAGAATTGATGGCATTTGCCAAGAACAATGGCGCTCCTTATGAATTGGTGAAAGAAGTAAAGGAACTCGGTCGTTTGCCGGTGGTGAACTTTGCCGCGGGTGGTGTGGCGACCCCTGCGGATGCCGCCTTGATGATGCAGCTTGGCGTGGACGGTGTCTTCGTTGGTTCTGGTATCTTCAAATCGGGTGAACCTGCAAAACGTGCCGCAGCCATAGTCAAAACCGTGACGCATTATCAGGATGCTTCCATCCTTGCAGAGGTGAGCAAGAACCTTGGCGAAGCCATGGTCGGACGCAATGCCGCGCACATGCCCGAAGGCGAAAAGCTCGCTGTACGGGGTTGGTAGTTTCGATATTAGATAAATCGATATTCGAGACTGGTTCGAATAACTAATCTCGAATATCGAATCTCTTCTCTTATGAAAATCGGTGTCTTAGCTTTACAAGGTGATTTTGCAGAACACATCTCCATGCTGAAACGAATTGGCGTGGAGGCAGTGGAAGTACGTCTCCCCAAACATCTCGAAGGGTTGAACGGACTGATCATCCCCGGCGGAGAATCAACCACGATTGGTAAGTTGGCAGTAGCGTATAACCTGATCGAACCGTTGCGCGAGTTTGGAAAATCTCATGCCATTTGGGGAACCTGTGCCGGTGCGATCTTCCTTGCCAAAGATATTGGACGAGACCAGCCCCTGCTTGGGCTGATGGATATCAAAGTGTTGCGTAACGCCTTTGGGCGGCAGGTGGACTCGTTTGAAACCGACCTTGAAATGGAAGAGTTATACAAAGCCACAGGCACAGAACACCCCTACCATGCCGTCTTCATTCGCGGACCCGTCATTGAGTCTGTGAGTGGAAACGCAAAGGTGTTATCTGCCCTGGAAGATGGATGCATCGTCGCCGCCCGGCAGGGACATTTGCTGGCGACCTCCTTCCACCCCGAACTGACCGACGATACGCGCTTCCACGAGTATTTCATCTCGCTGGCAAATTAGCCAGAGTAACGCAGGTTACCTTACAAATTGTCACCCTGAGCGCCAGCGAAGGGTCTCTGGGACAGTCGTAGAGATGCTCGCCGCACTGCATCCGCACTGCGGTGCATGTGTCGCTTCGTTCAGCTAAAATCTATTGTAAAGAGTCTTTAACGCAAGGGCGCAAAGACGCAAGAGCATTAATTTTTGCGCCCTTGCGTTTTGCGTTAACAAATCTAAAAAATTCCCTCGCCCCCCATGTCTGATGCAAAAGCCCCGAAGCAATCTCGTGGGTTACAATAAGATTGTTTCGTAAAAATGTACCCCATGTCCATCCGCCCACTCGACCTGCTTGACCTGCCCGTCATCGCCCGATATCGAAATGATGTCTTGACTCTCGATACCACGCGCGCCCTTACCCGCGGACATCCCCTCGGCGCGATGGGATTGCTGGCATATATCAACCCGGCGCGGCATTTATATGCGGCAGCCCACAACGGCGGCGGCTCGACCCTGCTTGGCGGCATCATTCACACGCGCGGCGAACCGTTTGCAAAACTTCTCTACCTCGCGCCATCTTCCAAACTCGACGACCCCAACCTGCCCGCCCTCATCGAACATCTTGCGGCGCAAGCCGGGGAATGGCAGGCATATCACGTCATCGCTGAAGTGGATGAAACCAGCGACGTCTTCATCGCTTTGCGAAAGGCGGGATTCTCCGTCTATGCCTGGCAAAGAGTCTGGGATATGAGCGGGATCGGGAAAACAGAATCAAGCTCGGGCGCGGCGTGGAGGCGCGTTCAATCCATAGACATGCCCGCGGTACAGAGTCTGCATTATCAGATCGTGCCGCAGTTATTGCATCCCGTCGAACCTGCGCCAACCCGCCTAAATGGGTTGATCCACCCCGGGCGGCGTTGTTTTGCAAACGTCAATTATGGCGTGTATGGCGTGGCGCTCACGCCGTTGATTCTGCCGGATGACGGCGATGTCAGCGATAAACTTTCAACGCTTGTCTCGCAACTGCCCGACCGCCGCGGACGGTCTGTATATTTAAACGTGCGCTCCTACCAGGCATGGCTCGAACCTGTGCTGGAGGACCTCGGCGCAAAAGCCCTGCCGCGTCAGGCGGTGATGGTGAAACACCTGGCGCGTTTTATAAAAGAGACACAGCCCGCGCGCATACCGCCGTCGAACGCGCGCATACAACCCTCACAGTTCAGAAGGGCGGATTCGGATGAATAAATGGGCGATCTTCAACAGGGGACTCACCATCGGCGCAACCAGCGCCGAAGGCGGCTTGATCCTTTCGGATGAAGAGATGCCAGACGGCGCGCGCATCACGCTCAAGCGCGGCTCCAACTTTGTTTCAGTCTCGCTCAACATCTACGGCTGGATGGACCACACGCGTTTTTTCGCCAGCAACGACGACGCCATGCGCGAATACCGCGCCATGAAACCCGCGGCGGTCGCCGTATTAGACATCATCAACTCAGAGGGAGTAAGCGACATCAAGATCTGGGAGGCAATCTCAGATTTCGTCAGGCGCTTTCCATGATAGTCCCGTACCGCAAACTTCAGTTTGCGCTTTAGCGGGCAGAATAATTCTTTCATTTATAATTTTCCGGAGTAGTTCCATAAATGATTCAAGCATTGATCTTCGATTTCGACGGGCTGATCCTCGATACCGAAACGCCCGAAGTTTTAGTCTGGCAGAATATTTACAAAGAGCATGGATTTGATCTCCCCGTGGAGGAATGGGAGAAAACCGTGGGCGGATACGGCATCTCGGACTTTAATCCCGCCCGCCATCTCTCGCATCTTTCCGGGGGACGGCTGGATCCTGTTTCCCTTCAAGCCCGATACAGGCTGGAAGCGGATGCGCTCATCCACGCCAACCCCATCCTGCCCGGAGTCATGGACTTAATCCACAGCGCGCAGGCAAATGGATTGAAGGTTGCCATCGGTTCCTCCTCTCCGCATTCCTGGGTGGACACTCACACACAGCGGCTCAATATTTATCATCACTTTGATCACATCGTCTGCCAGGACGACGTTGCCCCCGGACGCACGAAACCCCATCCCGATATTTACCTGAAGGCGCTCGAAAAACTGGACGTTGCAAACACCGAAGCAGTTGTCTTCGAAGATTCGCCCAATGGCGTGCTTGCCTCGCAGCGCGCGGGGGTTTTTGTGGTGGCTGTTCCCAACCCGCTCACGGCAAAGATGAACGTAAAAGGCGACCTGACCGTCTCTTCGCTGGCGGAATTGTCGTTGCAGGATTTGATGCGGAGTCAAAAGTCTCCCGACTTTTGATAATCAACGACGGGAGTCTTTGGACTCCTTTTTGTGTTTTGATACCCATCTCTTGTAAATTTGACTGATGCGGAAACGAATCCTCCCAATCCTTCTCGTCATACTGTCCCTGATACTTGCCGCAACCCTGTGGTTCAGCGCGGATTCATTCACGCCGCAGGCGGAACCCACTGCAATTCCTTCGCCTGTTCCCACAATCATCTCCGCCCATGCGCCGGAGGTCATTTCTTTGGGAAACGACCCGCTGAAAAAATGGATCATTGCCGCAGGCGATTATCTTATCCGTCAACAATTGGTGAACGGCGAACTGCCCTATCAGGTCAACATCCTTACCAACGACCGTTCCTCCACACCATCCAACATCCGGTTGATGGGCGGAGTCTCTGCTTTATATACCGTCTGTCGCGTTGCGGAGGATGTAACCTATTGCGAAGCGGGCGACCGCGCCCTGGAACATTACCTCCTCAACCTGCTTACCGATGAGTCGCGCTTCAAAGGGACCTGCCTTTACTCCAACGGCGCTTGTCCGCTTGGCGGCGCGGCGGTCACGATAGACGCGATCTACAAACGCTGGCAGGTTTCGGGGAGCGTGCTACTCGGCGGTCACGACCTGCTTGCTGATGCGGTTAACCTCGGCTACTTCATCGTCTCGATGCGCAAGCCCGAAGGCGGCTTGTATCATTCCTTCGACCCACACCCCGGGGGGACGGTCAACCCCGGGTACGTTGACCCAACCTTCAACGGTGAAGGAGCCGCGGCTCTTCTTCAACTCTATGAAATGACAGGCAATGAATTCTGGCTTGAACAGGCGCGCGGCATCAATGAATTCATGCTTGCGCAAACCGTAACCGAAGACTCTGGGCACGCGCGCGCCTTTGCCCTTTTTGCGCGGCTGGATGATTTGAGCCGGAAGGATGCCTCTTATGCAAAAGACATTGCCGACCTGATCGTTGCCGGGCAGGTGCGTTCGTTGAACCCCGCCAACTCGAGCATTGCGACAGCGGCGAAGATCGAGGCGCTCTCGTCCATTGCGCAGGCATACATCCTTTCGGGCGAAGACCATGAAGGGCTCGACCGCGAGATCAAGACCTTTGTGACCTTCGTGCAGGCGCGTCAATTGCCCGCGAACGATTGCGCGTTTGATTTGACGAACGACTCTCTCAAAAATTACAAAGGCGGATTGTTCGGCAGTTGCGACGATCCATCCATCCGCGTGGACGGGCTTCAGCGTTGGGTCAACGGGCTGACGTTTTATCTCGAATATAAAAATCTCGCGGCGGAGAAGTGACTCGGTGGATTCGCAAAAACTTGGCTGGGTTGATGTATCCCGTTTTCTCGCCGCCTTTTTGGTGGTGATTGCCCACGTCTGCGATTGGGGACATGAACCCTGGTTTTGGGGCGCGAACTATTACACCCTCTCGCGCATTGCCGTGCCGTTCTTTTTTCTCACCGGCGGCTTCCTGCTTCTCTCCAAAGATGAAGACTTGTGGTCTTTCTTCAGCAAACGCGCGGCTCGAATAGTCATTCCTTTTTTAGTTTGGTCTGTCCTTTACGATATTCAGAACAGCCGCCCATTTGCCGAGGCTAGTGTAACCTTCGATGCCATTGCCGGAATGGTTGTCCGCATTTTGAGCGTACCGCGTGAGGCGCATTTGTGGTTCTTTTATTCGTTGATCGGGCTGTATCTTGTCACGCCCATTCTGCGGGTCTTTGTCAGGAACGCCGGTGAATCCGAATTGCGCTATTTCATCGCGCTTTGGTTCGTCGTAAAGCCGATCCTTTTGCTCGTCGAAGGTTTTACTCCGATCAAGATCGGTTTTGAGGTTTATTACGCCGCCGGGTATCTGGGATATTTTCTGCTCGGCTATTATCTTGGCAGGATGGAACTCCCTCCCCGCCACCTGCGCCTCGCATTTTTTGTTTTTGTTTTGAGCTATCTCTTTACTTTTGCCGTTTTCTACTTCGACCTTCCGCCCGTCAATAATGAGACCGTCCTGCGAGACTATCCCAGCCTGAATATCGTCCTCATGTCATTGAGCGGGTTCGTCCTGGTCAAATCCCTGGCGGATAAAGTTCCCGCTTCACTCAATAACCTTGTGTCCAAAGCCAGCCCTGTCATCTTTGGCATCTACCTCATCCACCCCATGCTCCTGCGCTGGCTGGCATTGGGCATGGAGTCCCTTGGTTACGATCCCTATGCCGGGTATTCGTTGATTACGATCCCTGCGATCGCATTAATTGCGTTCTTGATTGCCTGGGCAGGCGTTTGGCTTGCGTTGAAAATCCCCTTGATACGCCGCATATTCTAAGTAGAACGCCAAAAGAAATTTAACACCACAAGCCGACCGCGGTCTATGGTCTGCGGTCGGCGGTCAATATCTGTAAAGAAACATTCGACGATTTACTTAGCCATCATGTCACCCTGAGGGAGCGTTCGTTAGCAAATACAGCCAACCATATTATCAATGTTCCGAAGGGTGCCGTTTACCCTTCGGTTTATTCGAAAAATCCTTCGGGACGGTTATTTCCGATGATATCTATTATTTGCCGCCATACCTCTGGATAAATAACTTTACGAATGGGTTAAAATCCATCCGCGTTTACACGTATCACCTTTCATTAAATTACGAATCATGGCTCTCATCACAACATCAAACCTCACCAAATCGTACGGCGCGACCGACATCTTTACGAACCTGACCCTTTCGATTGAAAAAGGTTCGCGCCTGGGTATTGTCGGTCCGAACGGCGTGGGCAAGACCACGTTGTTGCGCATCCTTGCTTCAGAGGATGAATCAAGCAAGGGGTCGGTGATCCGCTCACGGGGAGTCCGAAGCGGGTATCTGTCGCAAGAGGCAGACTTTCAAATGGAAGGGACGCTTTGGGAGGCGTGTCACTCCGTTTTCGAGAATTTAATCAAACAGCAAAAAGAATTGCACCGCCTCGAAGAATTGATGGCAACGCAGCCGGATGTGATCGAGCAATACGGCAAACTGCAGGAGGATTTCGAACGGCGCGGCGGATACACCTACGAGACGCGCATCAAGCAGGTGCTCACCGGTCTGGGATTCGACGCCTCAGACTACGCCATGTCTTTGGATCACCTCTCAGGCGGACAGCGCACCCGGGCTTTTCTCGCCCGCCTTCTGCTCTCGAACCCGGATGTGCTTCTGCTCGACGAGCCGACCAATCATCTCGATATCCGCGCTGTGGAATGGCTTGAGGGATATTTAAACCAATGGGAAGGCGCGGCGGTGATCGTCTCGCATGACAGATATTTTTTGGACAAGGTCAGTACAGTCATTTTGGAAATGCTGCCCGGCGCGTATGAGACTTATACAGGGAATTACACGGCTTATTTGAAACAACGCGAAGAACGCATTGCCCGCAGGCAGGAAGTGTTCGAGAGCGAAAAGGAAAAACTGCTCAAGGAAGTCGAGTACATCAAGAAGAATATTTCGGGGCAGAATACCTTGCAAGCCAAAGGGAAGTTGAAACGGCTTTCGCGCATCGTGCAGGCGGTGGAACAGATCGGCTTTGAGGCGGCATTGAATCAAAAGTGGAGCGAGACCGCCGACGAAATCTCTGTGACCACTTCGTATTTCGGTGTGGAAGAAGCCGAGCGGCGCGTGCGCGCACTGCGTTCCCCCGTGCGGACGTTGCCTCACCTGCATCTGCGGCTGGGCTCTGAGAAACGCTCCGGCGATCTGGTGATCCGCACGAAGGAATTGCAGGTCGGCTTCCCTGATAAATTTTTATTCAAGTCGCCTGATATCGAATTGCGCAGGCAAGATTGTGCCGCGTTGATCGGTCCGAACGGGGCGGGCAAGTCTACATTTTTGAAGACAATTTTGGGTCAGTTGGAGCCGTTGTCTGGTGAAGTGGTTTTAGGGTCAAGCCTGCACATCGGTTACTTCGCCCAGGCGCATGAAGGGCTCGACCCGGAGAAGACGCTTTTGCAGGAGATCGATTCGGTCATGCCGAACTGGCTTCCGGGTCAGATCCGCGATTATCTCGGCAAATATCTCTTCAGCGGCGACGATGTGCATAAGAAAGTACACATGCTCTCCGGCGGCGAACGCGGACGGCTGGCGCTGGCAAAACTCGCCTTGCAGGATACAAACCTGTTATTGCTCGACGAGCCGACGAATCACCTCGACATCCCTTCGCAGGAGGTCTTGGAATCGGTGCTTGAGGATTACACCGGCACGATCCTGCTCATCACACATGACCGTTATTTGGTGGATGCGCTTGCAACCCAGATATGGGAAGTAGACCCGGATGAGCAGGCGTTGAATGCTTTCAAGGGTACGTATTCTCAGTTAAGAGCCGAACGCGAGCAGAGGGAGTATGAGGCGTTTATGGCGGCGCGCGAAAAAGCCGATATTCGAAATTCGAGTCACGACAATCGAATATCGAATATCGATTCTCGAAAATCCAGGAACGCGAGTGCGAAAGAGGAAAGAAGAAAGATTGCAGAGTTGCAGGAGTTGGAGAATTCGATTGCTGAACTGGAAAAGACTCTCGCAAATTTGGGCGCGCAGTTGGAAAGTCCGCTGGTGAGACCGGATGAGGTGGCGAAGATCGGTCGGGAGTACGAGCGCGTGCAGAAGGATATGGACGAGAAACTGGCGGTGTGGGAACGGATGCAGGGATAATTTGTATGCCAAAATGAGTGCAGAGAGCTGGCGAACTATTTGTTCGGCTGTCACGGAGTCAAATCCGCCGTAATCCTCAATATCTCATCCCGTATTTCCGCCGCCGTCACGCCAGGATGCTCTGCCCGCGAGATGGCGCGCGAGATGGGGAGCAGCAATCCCTTGCCGTCTTCTCGCAAACCAGATTTCAAAGTCATTTCCAACTCGCCGCCCTGCGCGCCGACTCCGGGGGCAAGGAACCACAGATCCGGCACGGCGGCGCGGATCATTTCCATGATCTGCGGATGAGTCGCGCCGACCACAATGCCGATATTATTTTTCTCGTTCCATTGCTGGGCGAGTTTCGCCACGTAAATATACAAGGGCATTGGCATGTCCGAGCCCATCGGCATGACGAGCAGGTTCTGCAAATCCATCGAACCGGCGTTGGATGTTTTGCACAAAAGAAAAACGCCCTTCTCCGAATTCTGGATGAACGGCTCGACGGAGTCTTTGCCCAGGTACGGATTCAGTGTGATGCAATCCGCGCCGAGATGCTCGAAAGCGGATTGGGCGTATGCCTCGGCTGTGGAGGATATATCACCCCGCTTCGCATCTAGGATGATGGGGATGCGCGACCCCATCCGGTCTGATTCTTCGTTGATGGCTTCGATGACCTGCTTGAGCGCCGTCCACCCCTCCGCGCCGAAGACTTCGAAGAAGGCGGCGTTGGGTTTGAATGCCGCAGCGTAGCGAGAGGTCTGCCTGACAAGATTTAGGCAAAAGTCGCGGGCAGATGCGGCGCTGGGGCTTGGGAGGTCGGAGAGGTGTGGGTCGAGCCCCACACACAGAAGGGAGGAGCAATCCTCCACGCGTTTTTCAAGAAAAGAGAAGAAGGTTTCCATTTTTTCCTTTATTGTAGGGGCGACCCGCCCAGATTTGAACAAAACGCTTGGAAATACAAAAAGGGCCGCCCTGCCCCGGTTACGAAAAATGTTCTTCGCTACCAACACGCGGGCGACCCTCCCTTGCGTGACAAATATCATGAAGACCCTGACGGGTCCGCTCCTACTCAATATATGTGCGCCATTTCTCGTTGAGTTGTTGAATCCACAATGTATCGCCCCAGTTGGCGAAATCCCAATAGAAGGGATTCCAAATATCCGCGCCGTAGCCGTTGCATTCAGGGATGAAGAAATCGAGCGGAATGGTATCGGGCAGATTGCAGAACGGCGACGCGCTGCCATCGGGAGAGACGGGCACTTGTCCTTCGCGGGTGTTGACAAGGTTGGGTGTGGGGAGGCAATCTTCGAACCAGGAGTTGCCGGGGTTGCCATCGGGCAGGCGGCAGAAGGATTTGTCTTCGGCGCGGGCGACGGCGTAGGTGAAGGCGTCGTAGATTTTGCCGCTGGCGTTGCTCAGGCGCAGCGTCTCGCCGCCGTCGCTCAGAAGCAGGTTTGTCTCTTTGCTGTAATAAACGATGCGCTCGCCGGGTTTGAGAGTTACATCAGGCAGAGTAAAGGATTTTTTACCGTTCACGGTGTCCAACTTCCAGCCGCTAAAGGAGATGTCTATGGCGGTCAGGTTTTTGATCTCGATGAACTCGTCGAAGACATCGGCTTTGCCGTCCTGGTTCCAGTCGAAGCCGGGGCGGGCAAGTATCTCATTGATGATCGGGCGCGGGTCAATGACGATACGCGTGGGAACAGGCGTGGAGGTGGGAACGGGTGCAGGCGAAGGGGTGGGCGTGGCTGCTTGTGAGTTGGCGCTCTTGGGCGTGCCGAGAATATCCCCATTGTTGGCGTTTTTTCCGTTCCGCTTTGCGCTGGTATTGGTCAGCCAGCTGCTGTCTGATTCGGTTGAGGTTCCGATGCGCTCCATGGTTTCATAGGTGGAACTGCTGCCTTTGGGCCACGAGCCGCCGTTGCCGTTGGCAGTATCAATGACAGTGCCGGAGCCATCCCGCAGGGAAAGAGTTTCTCCGCTGTTGGACAATTCGCCGGTATAGACCTGGTCGGCTGGAATATCGGATACAGTGGTATCGTCATCCCGCTCAAGAAGGAAGTAGCCGCCCGCCAGAATTGTGCCATTTAGTGTAATGGACGGCGACCCATCAGCCGCTTTCAACGTCCAGCCGGTGATATTAACTGTGGCATTAGTGGTGTTATATAGTTCGATCCATTCATCGCCCGTCAAACTGGATGTGGTTCCCGCCCACGCCACTTCGTTGATGATGACGGTACGGGCGCTGACCTCCGTGAAGGTGACCGAATTATCGGTGGAGGCGCTGGCTGCGTTGTTGTTGCCGGAAAGGTCCAGGACGCGGTTGGCGGCAATGGAGGGGATGATTGTCCCATAACCTGAAGAAGTTACTGACAGGGTAAAGGTGATA
>DAOTXI010000203.1:0-3449 GCA_034435475.1 Anaerolineales bacterium | reverse complement strand
TCACTACATCCCCCGGCTTCGCGTTCGCCCCGCTGATGTTCACATCCTCTCGCACCACGCCGACTCCCGCCGTAGTGATATACATCCCGTCTGCTTTGCCGCGCTGTACTACTTTCGTGTCGCCTGCCACGATCTGCACGCCCGCTTCTTCTGACGCCGCCCGCATAGACTCGATGACGCGCTTCAAAGTATCCATCGACAAGCCTTCTTCGAGGATGAACCCAGCAGTAAGGTAAAGTGGCTTTGCGCCAAGCATCGCTAGGTCGTTGACGGTTCCGCACACCGCCAGTTTGCCAATGTCCCCGCCGGGGAAGAATAGCGGAAATACCACATGCGAATCTGTACTGATGGATAACTTCTGACGCAACCCCGCTTCCACCAACGCTGCATCATCGCCCGCGTTCAACGCCGTATTCTGAAACGCAGACACAAACGCCTTCTGAATCAGTTGATGACTCATCCGTCCGCCCGCGCCATGTCCCATCACAATTTGTTCATTGTGAGTGAGCGGTGGAGCGCATACTGCGCCTTCGATGTTTACTGTTTTGTCATTCATAATGTTTCCTATCGGATTCCCGAAGTTCTACTTCGGGATATTTTCTCAAAACTCATCGTATATCTGTAAATCATCGATCTCTTGCGATAAAACCATCTTTCGAAAGTCCGGCTCACTATTCTCAATAAAATACATATAACTCGAAAACGGATAATCTTCCGGGTTTTGCACAAGCCCATGCTTTACCGGGTTAAGAATGACATAATTCAATCTTGTGTAATACGCATTCTCAGTTTGGAGGCAGGTGTCCCAGTAGTTGTACCAAACCCTTCTTCCGGGCGTGTTATCCAAACGATTTACAAACTTGGCGTTGATCGAATGAACTCCCTGAACCAGTAGTTTCAAAGAAAGCGCATTTTCAGGACTTTGAGCAATAAAGTGATAATGATTCTTCATCACAGCCCAAGCATGGAGCGCCCATCCCAATGTTTTTGTTCTCTCGATCAAAGTCTCACAAAAGTTCGCCCGTTTGTCTTCTGTATCAAGTAACGGCTCCTTTGAAAGCGTGGAACCAGTCACCATGTAAATGGCATTCGAGACGAACCAATGAGGCGGGTTGTGTTGGTAGGGTTTGTAAATGTCCATGTTTGTTTATGGAATCCAGAAGTTCTACTTCTGGATATTACTTCTAGAGTTTGTCCTCCGCAAGTAGAACTTGCGGATTCCGCCCATACCGATAATATGCCGCACACGCCCCTTCAGACGAAACCATCGTCGCGCCGAGCGGATTTTCTGGCGTACATTGCTTGCCAAATGCCGGACAGTGATGCGGCTTCTTCAATCCTTGTAAAATTTGACCCGCAATGCACAACGGAGATTCTTCCGCGTGCAAAGATTCCACCTCAAAGCGTTTCTCGGCATTGAACTCATCGAACTCTGGGCGCAAGCCCCAGCCGCTCATGGGAATCATCCCAATGCCGCGCCACCTGCGGTCACATTCCATGAACACTTTATGGATCGCATCCTGCGCGGGCTTCAAACCTTCAAAGGTCACTGCGCGTTGATACGCATTGGCAACTTCCACTTTACCTTCTTCAAGCAGTTGCACGGTCTTCAAAATGCCCTGCACAAGGTCGAGCGGTTCAAAGCCAGTGACGACCATCGGAATACCGAACTTCTCCACCAGGGGCGGATACTCGTGATAACCCATCACCGCATTGACATGCCCTGCCAGCAAAAATCCTTGCACGCGGTTAGACGACGAACTCAGAATCGCACTGATGGCAGGCGGCACACGCACATGCGAAACCAAGACCGAAAAATTCTTCAAACCGAGTCGCTGTGCCTGCAAGACACTCATCACATTGGGTGGGGCGGTTGTTTCAAAACCGATCGCAAAGAAAACGACATGCTTATCTGGGTTCTTTTCTGCCAATGCCACTGCGTCCAACGGCGAATAAACCACACGCACATCACCGCCCTGTGCTTTGACAGAGAACAAGTCACGGTTCGAGCCGGGCACGCGCAGCATGTCGCCATACGAGCAAAAGATCACATCGGGTCGCGCTGCAATCGCCAATGCTTTATCAATCAGCTCCAGCGGAGTCACACAGACCGGGCACCCCGGACCATGCACCAGTTCGATCTGAGGCGGAAGCAATTGGTCAATGCCATGCCGCACGATCGAGTGCGTCTGCCCGCCGCAAATTTCCATCAACGTCCACGGGCGCGTCACGGTGCGACGGATCTCTTCGATCACGCCCATCACCAATTCCGCGTCGCGATATTCACTCACATATTTCATGGCGCTTCTTTTCCCAACTCTTCTTCCAACGAGCCCATCTGCCTCAGCAACTCCAGCGTCTCCATGGCGTCTTTCTCGCTCAACAAACTGATCGCAAACCCAACATGGATAATGCAATACTCGCCAACCTTCGCTTCGGGCACATAACTCAAACATGCCTCGCGAAAGATTCCGCCAAAATCAACCTTCGCCATTTGCAAGCCATTGCTTTCGTACACATCAACAATTTTTCCGGGTACACCCAAACACATGTCAACCTCGCAATCTCGAAGCAGCGATATACGCCTGCCCCAATGAGAGTCCGCCATCGTTGGTCGGAACTTCTTGATGAATATAAATTTCAAAACCATCCTTGCACAACAACGAAATCGTTTTTTGCAGCAAGGTTATGTTCTGCCAAACCCCGCCCGATAACACCACGCTTCGCAGCGAAGTATCACGGCGGATCTTCTGAATCGTCTCGCGCACTGCTTCTGCCAATCCATTATGAAACCGAGCGGATGTTTTTGATGTGGGGATTCCCGCCCTCACATCCTTTATCAACGCCTCAACAACGCTTCTGACTCGTACTTGACCTGACTCAACCCCAAAGACATACATCCCCGCCTCAGCCGAATCTGCCATTGCCTCAAACTCAATCGCTGCCTGCCCTTCATAGTTGACCTTCTGCCTGACACCCGCCAATGCCGAAACCGCATCGAACAACCTGCCCATGTATGAAGTCATTGGCGTGTTGATTTTCTTTTCAAGCTGCACGCGCAATGTGACTTGGTCTTCAGCGCAAAATTCCTTTACTGACTCAAGTGCATCATCCCAATCCAAACCGAGACTCCACAGCAAAGCCAACGCCGTACGTGCAGGTTTCTTGATGGCTGCATTACCACCGGGCAAAGGGAAATATTCCAACTGCGCCGCCCGTTGATAGGACTTGGCATCTGCCACCAAAAACTCCCCACCCCAAATCGCACCATCGTCACCATAACCCGTGCCATCAAATGATACACCGATAACCGGCTCGGTTAGTCCGTGCTCTGCCATGCACGCCGCAACATGGGCGTGGTGGTGTTGAATAGCGAAGGTTGGAAGGTTTTCACGTTCAGCACGTTCCAACGCGTATCGAGTCGCTAGATAATTCGGGTGCATGTCATG
>DAOTXI010000202.1:0-1726 GCA_034435475.1 Anaerolineales bacterium | reverse complement strand
CTCCTGCACCACAGCAATGTCAATGTTCGGGATGATCTCACCTGACTGCACACTGACCCATTTGCCGTTTTTGACAACAAGGTCGGCATGAGCTCGCCCCATGGCAACGTCAACGAGTGCGGTGGTCAGTTTGGTGGATGAAGTCATGAAGTCTCCTGGTGATAACTTCCTTTTGTCAATTCAATTGTATCCAGGGGGCGAATATGCGCCCCATCCTGGAGAACAAAAGCAAAAACTTTTACATGGTTCTCTTCGAACGGATTTATGGCATCCACGAATAACGCGGTGTCGGGTTCCCATTTCAGGAAATGCGCGCGCTGTCTTTCGATCTGCACCCAATCCGCTGCGATGTGGTCGGTCTCTTCGTATCTCTGCATGACACGTTTCCGCCAAAGAGTTTCATCCGAAACAAAGGTATGCACCGGGCGAAACTGCGCCCCGCAGCGATTGGCAAGCGACTGGGCATGATGACGGTCGGTATTCATAAATACGGAATCAATGACCACGCTCAAGCCCAGTTCGAGTTGTTTCTTGGCAAGCCCGAGCAGGACATCAATCTTCGAATCCCAGAAAGCGATGGTGGGATTTTCGGGAACTTCACCGGTGACATCGTCAATACATAACAAAGGGACTTGTAGTTCACGAGCCAGCCTTTCCGCAAGGGTCGTTTTGCCTGTACCGGGCAAGCCGGAAAAGATGACAAGCGTTTGATTCACGACTTAACCATTGAGCAAGCGCTTCGCCGCTTTGTTGTGCTTCTCGATCAATTTACCTTGCTCCACCGTCACGAGCTGACCTTCTTTGACGACGGCTTTGCCGCCCACAAAGGTGTAGTCGACGTTATAGGATTGACCGAAGACGATGGCGGAGACAGGGTCGTGCATTCCGGCGTAACCAAGTTTGTTCAAGTTCACGGCGAAGAAGTCGGCACACTTGCCCTGCTCCAAACTGCCGATGTCGTTGCGTCCCAAGACCGCCGCGCCGCCGCGAGTGCCAAGATACAAGGCTTCGCGCGCCGTCATCAATTTTCTATGTGAATCGTTGGAGAGGGAATAGCCCGTCAGTCCCTCTTTGACGCGGGAGACGAGCATGGCATTTCGCACTTCTGCAAGGAGATGCGAGCCGTCATTGGATGCAGAACCGTCCACTCCTAAGCCGACGTTCACGCCTGCTTTCCGGTATTCTTTGATTGGAGCGATCCCTGATGCTAAACGCATATTCGAGGTGGGACAATGCGCCACGCCGCAGTTATGGTTGGCAAAGACTTTTATCTCTTCATCATTGACCCAGACCGCGTGCGCAAACCAAACGTCGTCACCGACCCAGTCCACTTCCTGCATATAGCCGACGGGACGATGACCGAACATCTGCATACAGAATTGTTCTTCGTCTTCGGTTTCGGCTAAGTGCGTGTGGAGATGCACGCCATATTGTCGCGCCAGTTTTGCGGATTGTTTCATCAGGTCGGAGGTGACGCTGAACGGGGAGCAAGGCGCAAGCACAATTTGAGTCATCGCGCCGGGGTTTGCATCGTGATATTTCTCAATGAGACGTTGCGAGTCTTTGAGGATGTTCTCTTCGGTGTCGACCACGCTATCGGGTGGGAGTCCGCCTTTGGATTCGCCGAGGGACATCGAGCCGCGGGAGGCGTGAAGGCGTAATCCAAGTTCGAGGGCAGCGGCAATTTCATCGTCGAGTTTTGAGCCGTTGGGATAGAGGTAGAGAT
>DAOTXI010000201.1:0-1580 GCA_034435475.1 Anaerolineales bacterium | reverse complement strand
TCAACTCATATCGAATGGCTGAATTGTTCCGCGAGCATGATATTTACATCACTGCCAGTAAAAATGACCCGTGTTCGAATTCATTGATCGAAGCATTGACCTGCGGACTTCCTGCAGTTTACTTGCAGAGTGGAGGTCACCCCGAGATCGTGAATCAGGCTGGGGCGGGGTTCGAGGCGGCGGAGCAAATTCCCGAATTGTTGAGCCAGCTTACAGATCAGTATGAGGCGGTTCGGTCGCGCATCTCGATTCCGTCTATCAAGGAAGTTAGTACACAGTATTTGAAGGTTTTGGAATTGGTTTCATGAAAATGTTGGCAGAGAGTATTGGAAAAAACATCATCAAAGCGGTTTCGTGGAATTGGAAGCCGTATTCGCGTTTGATTCTGTATGGCGATGATGCAGGCTGGGTGTTGGATTGGGAAATGCGCGAACTTAAGCGCATTTGTGATATGTTGAAAATTCCGGTGATAAAACCACTTTGGAAACACGCCAGACAGCCGCAGACAATTTTTTATTCGAATCAGTTCTTTCTCCAAAATGATAATTGGCTGGACCTGTTGCCGCATCGTATTGGGCTTGCGTATTTTCATGGTTTACCGGGTACGGAGAATGCTGGTTTTGATCGTGTGTATAATGCTTTGAAAAAACATCACGAAAATCTGGCGCGAATCCAAGTCTCGCATACTGAAATGCGTGATGTGATTTTGCAAACCGGTATTCATCCTTCAAAGGTTTTTCTAATTCCGATTGGAATCAATATGAGCTTTTTTCCATTCCGCACTTCTGAAATGAAGCGAGATGCTCGCGCAAAGTTGGGTGTGCCAAAATCTGCATTTGTTGTTGGTTCTTTCCAAAAGGATGGTGTTGGCTGGGAAGAGGGCATGGAGCCGAAACGAGAAAAAGGTCCAGATGTTTTTGTAGAAACGATGAAGCGCCTGAAAAAGGATATTCCCGAATTATATGTAATGCTTTCTGGTCCTGCGCGTGGTTATGTAAAGAAAGGACTGGAGGATGCGGATATTCCATATTTGCATCAGTATCTTAGGTCCTATCCCGATATTGCAACGCTGTTTCAGTCGTTGGATTTATATGTCGTGTCATCGCGCCAGGAAGGCGGTCCAAAAGCGATTCTCGAAAGTATGGCAAGCGGCGTTCCGCTTGTGACCACGCGCGTGGGGCAGGCCATGGATCTGGTAAAACACGGCGAAAATGCATGGATGGCAGATGTAGAAGATGTGGACGCTCTCGCCTCCTACGCCCTGCAAGTGTATCGCTCACCCCAAGCCGACCTTCAGCCGATGCTGACTGCCGGGCGCAAGACCGCCGAAGCCAATAGTTATGAGAGTCAAATTCACTTATGGGCGGAATTCATGGAAGTATTTGTAGGATGAGTTCAATATTTCAAAAGATCGCGTATTATCTTCTACCGCGTTCGCTGCGAAGGTTTATTGTCAAGACCATGATCGGCGCGGAGCAGTCCGCAGATCCGCGCGAAGCGACCAAATGGCTGCTGGGCGTCTATGATTATGTCAACTACGAGATCGACGCGCAATGCAAGCGTTGGGGTGACGGCGTTCA
>DAOTXI010000200.1:0-3086 GCA_034435475.1 Anaerolineales bacterium | reverse complement strand
GTTCAATTCGCCGGTCAATAACGAAACCGCGAACAGACCGATACTGCCCATGAGCATTTCCGCGCCCGTTGTCATCAACGAAGATTTGGGCAGGTCTGCGGACTTGCTGTAAATGGACCCTGTTGCCCATAGCACCGTCGCGGAGAGCAGGGCAATCACGCCGAACGGATTCAGGTCTGTGGCGCTGCCTGAAATCTCCGCTGGACCGGCAAGGATGAAAATACCGATAAAGCCGATTACCAGCCCGATAATTGCCTGCCAGGTCGGTTTGACCCCGCCGGGGCGTAACGCTTCAAGAATGACCAGCGAGAGCGGGACGCTGGCGATGATCAACGCGGCAATGCCGGAGGGGATGAATTGCTCCGCCCACGAAACCAGCCCGTTCCCGCCGAGCAGTAATAGATTGCCGATGATAAACGTGGATTTCCACTGCGGACGGGTGGGGAGTTCCTGTCCTGCCGCTTTCTGCCAGACGAGGATGATCAGCCCTGAAACCAGAAACCGGACCGCCGCATGAAAGAACGGCGGGATGGTCTCGATGGCAACCTTGATCCCCAGATACGTGGAGCCCCAAACGATATAAAGCGCAATCAACGCGACCCAGATTTTTGTTTTCATTCATTTCCTTTGTTCGATTTTTGTCATTCTGAGCGAAGCGAAGAATCTCTCGATTGTGTTGGAGACCCTTCGCTGTCGCTCAGGGTGACATTAATAAACTCTCTCGCCAAAATCGCCTTCTTCCGCGCCGAGCCGTACAGGTAGTTGCCAAACTCGCCGCTCTTGCGGATGACCCGGTGGCAGGGAATGAGATAGGCAATTGGGTTATCGCCAACCGCGCTGCCCACCGCCCGCACCGCCCGCGGACTGCCGACCTGCGCCGCGATGTGCTCGTACGTGGTCAACGCGCCGGTTGGGATTCCCAACAGCGCCTCCCAGACCTTGATCTGGAAATTCGTCCCGCGCAGATGAAGTTTCAACGGCGAGTCGCCTTCTCCGTGAAGGAAGATGCGGTTGACCAAAAGCGCTGTGCTTGCGTAATCTTCGCTCATGGAGGCGTTCTTCCAATGCTCTACAAGATTATCCACAGCCCTGCCTTCGCTGCCGTCCACAAACCCGAGGTGGCAAATTCCTCGCTCGGTGGTGGCGATCAGGCACTTCCCAAAGGGGGTGGGGTGCAATCCGTAACGGATGCTTACACCCTCGCCCCGCGATTTGTATTCGCCGGGGGTCACGGCTTCGGCGTTGACAAAAAGATCATGGAGCCGTCCCAGACTCGAAAGTCCGGTTTGATGCGTGGCGTCGAGCAAATTCTCAGAACGGTCGAGAATCTCCTTCGCCTGTTCCTTCGTCAAAAATTGCATGAAGCGCTTGGGGCTGATGCCCGCCCAGCGGGTGAACAGACGCTGGAAATGATACTCGCTCATGCCCACCGCCGAGGCGATCTCTGCCAGGTCTGGCTGGTTTTGCACATTGGCTTCGATGTACTGAATCGCCTGTTCGATCAGTTTATAGTGTTGTAAAGGTTCAAGTTCTTTTTCCATAATCAATCTCCTTTTCTTGCCGAGATTGTATTAGGGCTTCGTCCCGGTTGCGACCCGTTTCTTGCTCGGTTTTCTTAACTGACCTTACGCAGTTTCCTCGTAGCGCGACATTTATGTCGCCCTGAAACGCGAGATAAATCTCGAGCTAACGCGTAAGGTGAGTTATTAATTTTCAGAACCTGTCAGGTTTGTTGATGAATTAAAAAAACGGATATGCCTGGGCATATCCGTTTAAACCGGTTCCGGTATTAAAAAATAATGCCCTTCCAACTCAACAGGTATGTGTAAAGACACCTGTTCACTGCGTCCGCTTTGTGCCGCCGGTTGCCCGATGGTTTTCGCGGAGGGCATTTTCAGACCTGCCCAATACGCTTGCTTTGGAAGGGAGAAGGAAGCCAGTGAACTGGCTCCAGAGGCATCCGCTGATCTATCCGATTTTCAGGTGCTGTTTGCGCCTTTAGCGTCCCGTTCGCACGGGAGAACCTCCACCTCGTGATCTCGTATTGCAAAATTTATTTTGCTTCCAAGACACAGCCGCTATATCTCCGTTTATTTAATTGTGAACCCGACCTGACAATGGCGGCGATTTTACACACAACCCATTCGTTCGTCAAGTGGCAAATTTCGCAAACAAACGGAACGCTCATAAGAACGTCCCGTTTATAAGGCATGCCCCGCCAATGCCGTGTACTGCGGGGTTTTGAACCTGCTTGCGCAGGTGGGTCCCTACCTAGAAACGCCGCCTTGGCTCAGGCCTATCGCGTTATTTCTGTGGAGTTAAGGACCCGTTTTTAGGGTGTTGGCTCAAAACGGAAGAGCAATATCACGAACACCGCAGGGCATGGTTCTTATACCATAATCCCATGCGCAAGGAAAGAATTTGATTAAGCGATTCCTCTCATGAAACAATTGCCTTGCGCTGAATTTTATGCTATGGGATGAAAACCTCCCCGCCTCATTCTCGACGGGGAGGTTGGTTCTGTTTTCTGGAAGTTCTACCACCCTGTTTGTTTATCTACTTGTTTACTTGTCTACTTGTTTCCTTGCTCTACGGATAAATTCTCTTGATCGTCCTTGGGAACGGGATCGCCTCGCGGATGTGTTCGATGCCGCACTTCCAGGCGGTGACGCGCTCTGTGCCCATGCCGAAGCCCGCGTGGGGGACAGAGCCGTACTTGCGCAACTCCATATACCACTTGAACGCTTCCTCGGGCAGACCTTCATGTTGAATTCGAGCCAGCAGTTTGTCCGGGTCGCTCATACGCTCGGAGCCGCCGCAGATTTCGCCGTAGCCTTCGGGGGCGAGTAAGTCCACGGACTTGCAGACTTCGGGGCGGTTCTCCCACGGTTCCATGTAAAAGGCTTTTACCGCGCTTGGGTAGCCATACACAAACACTGGCTTATCATATAACTTGGTGATCTCGGTCTCGTGCGGAGCGCCGAAGTCCATGCCCCATTCGAACTTGAGCAATTCCTTGCGTTCGGGGTCGGTCTCTTTTTCGTAGAGTTCGATCAGATATTTCGCGGCATCGTCATAAGACATGC
>DAOTXI010000199.1:0-1671 GCA_034435475.1 Anaerolineales bacterium | reverse complement strand
TGCTGGTTACAGGCGCGACCGGAGTCGGCTCTGGCGCAGGCGTCATGTTCGAACTCGATTCCGACGCCCAGACGTTATCGCTCCTGCAAACAGGCGGTTGGACCCTGCTGACCGCGGTCAACTTGATGCTGTTCAGCCTGATCCACAACCCGTGCAGTACGACCATCTACACGATCTACAAGGAAACGGGCAGCAAAAAGTGGACGTGGATCGCAGCGGTCTCGCCAGTGATCCTGGGCTTTATTGTCACCTTCGTGGTGGCTCAGGTGTGGAGGTTTGTGGAAAGTTTGTTGTAAAGCCAGAGGAGACGGCTTCTTTTGGAAATCTCAATCCGTTCACAAGGATGCCAGATCATTGGAACGGGCAATCGTCTACACGTAAGTGATTCGTAACCTCAAATCTACGGTCTCCTCTTGGGCGACCGTAGATTTTTTCATCCCCATTTTGTCGGATTGTCCATTCGGCGGGGCGCAGATAAAGTAACCACAAGGAGAATGCAAAAAATGAAACGACACCTTTGGAATGGGATCCTGCTACTGATAGCGAGCATTTCCCTCCCCGCCTGCGGACCCGCATCCCTGCCAGCCGACAGCTTTGCAGGCACATGGACGACAAACCTCGGTACGATCAACTTTGTGCAAAACGGGAAAGAACTGACCGGTAATATCGAAGGCTACGGCGGCTTTTGGAATGAAACCTTCACCGGACGTCTCAACGAGAACGGCGAAGCGGTATTTGATACAGAGATACTAGGCGGCTTTACGCTTGTTCTCGATGGTGAGAATGCGTTTAAGACCACATCCACAGATCTATCCTTCTGCGGCATTCGCGGCGCAGACATGGAACTGCCCGCTGGCTGCGGTTTTAGCGGGAAGTGGATCGTGCCATCCAAATCTGTTTTTCTGCCAGGAAGTTACATGGTCTTAACACAAGTTGGCAAGAATGTAACTGGCACTATCTTCGACGGAAACGACAATGACTACGAAACCTTCACTGGCGTCATGGAATGGGGCAAGGGCTGGCGCGCCAACGGCAAGTATAGTGAACGCGGCGAAATCTCCCTGTGGATGAATGCCGCAGAAACCGGTTTTCAATTCATGTCTGAGCAAGGCAATATTCAGGAACTTTGCGCCGTCCGCGAAGGAGTAGAGAGCGCATACCTGAGCACCTTTACCTGCCAGCCGTAGCCCGTCGGACAAATAATTTTCGTACACGGATGACGCGGAAAACACGGAAAAATCAAGAGAATAAATCCGTTCAATCCGTGAAATCCGTGTACAAAGAACCTGTACTTTCTAACTTTGCGCATCACAGATAAGCCCTGCCAAACATCATCTTGACAGGGTCTTTTTCATGGTGTAATATATGAATACTTGCTCATATATTCAACCATGAAACTCACCGAACTCAAAGCCATCAAACTTGCCGAACTCTTCAGCGCCCTCAGCGACGCAAGCAGCATTCGCATCATCGCCCTGCTCATGGACGGCGAAAAGAGCGTGCGCGCCCTCGCCGATGGACTCGGCATGACCTAATCAGCCGTCTCCCATCAACTGCGCGGGTTGCGGCAAATGCATCTCGTCCGTGCGCGCAAATCGGGCAGGCAGGTCTTTTACTCGATAGACGACGA
The DNA here is from genome assembly GCA_034435475.1 of Anaerolineales bacterium. Classification (GTDB taxonomy): domain Bacteria; phylum Chloroflexota; class Anaerolineae; order Anaerolineales; family Villigracilaceae; genus Villigracilis. The sequence continues at coordinate 41 of DAOTXI010000199.1, read as the reverse complement.
CCATGTCTCACGCCTGTTCACGCTGGGATTGGATCACGTCC
>DAOTXI010000198.1:0-3161 GCA_034435475.1 Anaerolineales bacterium | reverse complement strand
CCAACTCGACCTCGAGCCGGGTGCGCTCACGATATGCCCATTCTCCGCTGGAGGTTAAGTGCGCCACATGCCGCGCAATCGCTTCCACCAATTCAGGGATGCCCGTGCCTTCCGTCGAAACCGTCTTTTGAATGGGCGGAATCCACAATGTTTGATTCGTTTCGCGTTTCGGCGCGGAGACGCTCATGGTTGCGCCGTGATGTTTGAAGACACGTGCCGCCGGGTGAGCCAGGTCCAGCATGGACTTCAACGCCTTCTCGGTATTTTCCACGCCGGGTCGGTCTGCCTTGTTGACCACGAGAATATCGGCGATCTCCAATATCCCGGCTTTGATGGCTTGGATGTCGTCGCCCAGCCCCGGCGCTTCGACCACGATGGTCGTGTGGGCGAGCCGCGCAATGTCCACTTCGCTTTGCCCCGCGCCGACCGTTTCGACGATGACAATGTCGAAGCCAGCCGCATCGAAGACCTGGGTGATATTCGCCGTCGCCTGCGCCAACCCGCCGAGCGAGCCGCGCGAAGCCATCGAACGGATGAACACGCCCGCGTCGCCGGAAAGGTCCCTCATGCGCACTCGATCTCCCAGCACCGCCCCGCCCGTGAACGGACTCGAAGGGTCAACGGCGATGATCGCGATGCGTTTCTCTTGTTTTTTGCGGTAATGCAACGCCAGTTGGTTCACCAGCGACGATTTGCCTGTCCCTGGCGCGCCCGTTACGCCGATGAGATGCGCCCTGCCAGTATGCGGAAAAAGCTCCCTTAAAGTGTCGCGCCCCTCGGAGGTGTTGTTTTCCACTTTCGTCAACAACCGCGCAAGGGAGAGACGGTCACCGCCAAGGATCGCTTGAGATAAGGTCATTCATTTCCTGTTCGTAATGAGATGCGGACTCCAACGTCTCCTGACGTTGACTCGAAAGTCAGGAGACTTTCGAGTCCGTTGTTGCCATTAACAATAAAACACAGAGCCGCCTTCGCTCTGTGTTGACTGTGACCATCAGGGTCAGACAGCGACCGCCGCTTTTATATCGCGGATGATGTCCTCGGTGTTCGCGCCGGGACCGTACACGCCCGCCACGCCCATCTCGACCAGACGGTGCAGGTCTTCGTCGGGGATGATGCCCCCAAGAAATAACTTGACATGCGATTGTCCGTTATTGCGCAGGAGTTCCATCACACGCGGGGTCAATGCCATGTGCGCGCCTGAAAGCACCGAAAGCCCCACCACATCCACATCCTCCTGCAATGCGGCTTCGGCGATCATTTCGGGGGTCTGCCTTAGACCGGTGTATATGACTTCCATCCCGGCATCGCGTAATGCGCGCGCGATCACCTTCGCGCCGCGGTCATGCCCGTCCAAACCGGGCTTGGCAACCAGAACTCTGATCCTTCGTCCTTGTTCAGAACTCGTCTTTTTATCTGTCATTTGGAACCTCATCGTGATTATACTATGTCAGGACTTACGCAAAACTCCCAAAATCTGACCGCCGACCATTGACCGCGGTCTGCCGCCGGCGGTCAATTGCCGAAGTGACGAATGATTTTGCGTAAGTCCAATTATGTATCACAAACAGACACTCTGAGATTTGACGTGCGTCGGACAGGTATGGAGACAGGAACGGGCAAGCAATAGCTGGCCAAGACCGGGTACGCGCGCCAGAACAAATACGCAAGGTTGAACTGCATGGGCTTATCACCCTTTAGGACTATAAGCGGGCGTTGGAATTTTTTAATATTATGTTGGAAGTATAATCGCCTCGTATGTCCGTTCTTTCAGGCAAGCGCATCCTGCTCGGAGTGACCGGGTCCATCGCGGCGTTCAAGGCGGCGGATTTGGCGTCCAGGTTGACACAATCTGGTTTGGAAGTGGATGTGGTCCTGACGGGCGCAGGTGAAAAATTCATCACGCCGCTCACCTTTCAATCCGTAACCGGACGCCGCGCCTTCACCGATAAAGACCTGTGGGGTGATGAGGCGCATGTATTGCACGTCAACCTCGGCAAAAAAGCGGATCTGCTCGTCATCGCCCCCTGCACAGCGAACACCATCGCAAAAATGGCGCGCGGAATAGCGGATAGTTTGTTGACCGTGACAGCATTGGCTGCGACCTGCCCGGTATTGATTGCCCCGGCAATGGATGGAGGGATGTTCGACCACCCCGCCACCCGGGAGAATCTCAAGACGCTTCAAACTCGGGGTGTGCTGGTCGCTGGACCCGCCGCCGGGCACCTCGCCTCGGGCTTGTCTGGGGTTGGGCGCATGATCGAGCCGCTGGAGATTCTCGGTCACATCCGTCTTGCGCTCGGTAAAAATGGAAGCCTCGCGGGCAAAAAAGTGATTGTCACCGCCGGAGGGACGCAGGAAGCCATTGACCCGGTGCGAGTCATTACGAATCATTCATCCGGCAAACAGGGGTATGCCCTCGCCCAAGCCGCCCTCGACGCAGGCGCGGAAGTGACTCTCATCACCGCCCCAACCGCATTGACCCCGCCTGTAGGGACAAAAGTGATTCATGTCAAAAGCGCGCAGGATATGCTCGATGCGCTGATGAACGAATCAGCCGATGCGCTGGTTATGGCGGCGGCGGCAGCGGATTTCAGACCGAAGGATGCGGCGAAGGATAAACTCAAGAAGCGGGACGGTATTCCGCAGATTCAACTCGAGGCGGCGCCCGATATTTTGAAAACGGTATCAGGCTCCAGGTCCGAAAAGAAGCGTTTCAAGGTCGTGGTCGGGTTTGCGGCGGAGAGTCGCGACCTGTTGCAAAACGCGTCCGAGAAGTTAAAATCCAAAGGGTTGAATTTCATCGCCGCGAACGACATCTCGGCGGACGATGCCGGGTTTGCCGTCGGAACGAACCGCATCACATTGTTGTTTGCTGATGGAAAACAGGAAAATTTACCGCTGATGAGCAAGTTCGAGGCGGCTGAAAAAATCATTGCACATATCGCAAGGTTATTGGAGTAACATGCGCATTCTGGTCATGTCGGATATTCATGCAAATTACACCGCGCTTGAAGCGGTGCTGAAAGATGCCGGGCAGGTGGACGAAACCTGGTGCCTGGGCGATCTGGTCGGGTATGGTCCCGACCCGAATGCCGTGGTCGAGGAGGTGCGCGAGATCAAGAACCTGACCTGCCTGATGGGCAACCACGATGTGGGAG
>DAOTXI010000197.1:0-2833 GCA_034435475.1 Anaerolineales bacterium | reverse complement strand
GGCTAGTTGGCATTCCGTTCACATGCCCAAAGTCTATCATGTCTTATAATCGTAGGAGCTACGCAGTTGGCAGAAGGATATGGGAAAGATATTTGAGGTAAGCCCGGATAGACTGTCGGATCATGACTTGTTTGGCTTCAAACCGGGAGATATGAGTTTTCAAACGATAGACCTCCAAACGGACAAAGGCTCGGATGTCCAAAGAAACATGATTTTTCTGCGCATTCAATAAGCGAAACTGACCCCGTTCAATGCCGGTATTTTGCTTCAAGCCGCGATGATGGGCTTCAATCTGCCAGGCATCCAAAGCACAGAAGGCATATTCTTCCAAGGTCATGTCTAGTTTGCTGGTTACCCAGTATTCAAATGAGCCGTCTTTGGCTACTGTCTTGAAGGCCCTAATCCAGCCATATCCTTTTAGGTGCATTTTTTGTCAATGTGCTAAAATGAGCCAATCGCAGACTTGGCAATTTCCTGACTTATCCAAGCTAATCAACTTAATCGCTACCTCTCAACTGCGCAAGCCCTAAATCTATTTCTACCGACTACTTAACCACCCTGTTAAATATCTGCGACAAATTCGATAGCACACCCAGCCTTCAATGCTCCTGCGGCATTGGGATTTGAGCGTCTCCTCAGAGGAATTTTACAAATGGATTCTTGGAAGAAATTGTTATCTTACACTACCCTGGCCGCCTACTTATACATATTTATGGAGTGGCTGTTCTTTGCAACCAAAACGTCGTTCCTGAACGGCATGGGCGTTTATGAAAACCTGGCAGTTTTACTTATATCCGGCGGGATGACCGCATTCATGTTCAGCATTCCTTCGCTGGTATTATTTTTCGCCAGCGCATTGGTGAAAAGGAAGAGATTTTCCGCGCTGCTGTTGGGAATGGCGGTTGTCCCGGCAGCGTTTTTGTCGGGCGCATTGGTCCTGATTCTTGCGGATAACTTTACCTACACAGTGTTTAAATTTGGTATCGTTACGTCAACGGGTATTTGGCGCGGGGTGTATGGCTTGCTATTTCTTTACCTGATATGGACATGCGCCCGGCAGGTCCTTCAATTCATTCGCGCGCCCCTGCAATCAAAGACTCTGCGTTTTCTCCCCCCGGCGTTACTTACAGCATCTCTGCTGCTTGCCGGAGAACGATTTATCAATCGCGGACCGGAAAACGATTCGGAATTAACCCCCACACTTGAAAGCCGTCCTCATATTCTTCTGATCGGGAGCGACGGCGTCAACGCCGAAAACATGTCCTTATATGGATATGAGCGGGAAACAACCCCCTTCCTTGAGGAACTTTCTTCGTCTTCTCTCCTGGCTGAAAACGCATTGTCCAATTGGAATTCGTCTGCCGGATCCATCGCCTCCATGCTTACAGGGAAGCCGCCCCTGGAAACCCGGGTTTTTTCAGGCGAGGATATTTTGACCGGCATCCACGCATACCAGCACCTGCCCGGTATTCTGCGCAAAAACGGATATCTCACCATTCAGATGGGCGTGCCGTCCTATGTGGACGCATATACCATGAATATGCAGGATGCGTTCGATGAGGCAAATGGACGCTCTGTCGATCAGGGACCGTTGTTCAAGGCTGCCCGCAAAATCGGGCAGGGAGACTCTGCCTATTTCATTACCCGCCTGTTCGAGCGTATTTCCGACAGAATAATGCACATCTATTACTACCGCTCAATGGTAAACCCCATTGATCAAGTAACCGTCGCCAGCGCGGAAACCTCCCAAAGCGACAGCGAAAAAATTGCATACCTGAAAGAACTCCTCCGGAACTCGGAACAACCCTTATTTGTGCATATCCATTTGATGGGAACACATGGTCCCAAGTTTTCATTTTCAGAGCAGGTATTTTCAGCGGGGCAGGAACAGTCGCAGGAGTGGATGCCCGATTTTTACGACGATTCCATTCTGACATTCGACGGATACATAAGCGATATTTACAACGAACTCGAGTCCTCCGGGCAGTTAGATAACACCATCCTCATCATCTATTCCGATCACGGTCAGGCATACGACCTTCAACGTGTGCCTCTGATGATCCGCTTTCCAAACGGCGAATTCACCCAAACTATGAAGTCCAACATCCAAAATATGGATATCGCCCCCACAATCCTGGATTATCTTGAATTTCCCATTCCAGACTGGATGAAAGGGCGTTCTCTGTTGAATGGCGAACCTCCACAGGATCGCATATTGGTAATTGGTAATGTACCTGAAACGCAGATCATAATACAGTGCGACAAAACCTATCAGGTCGCCGTAAAAGCGCAATTATGGTTCGTTTCGGAACTAAGGGGACACACTTCGCCATGTTATGCCGAGCCGCGCGCCGGCGCCGATATCCCCTCCGATGTTCGTAATTATTACCTACAAAATCATGTAATAGATGGCGCTCATCAAAATTATTCAGTATTAAAACTTCACCTTAATTCGGCGCGACCAAAGCGCAGGGATCTCGCAACACTGCTTTTAATTTATATGGGCCTGAAAGACGATAATCTTCCCCCGGCTCAGGGGATATTTACGGATGTGCGTCTAAGCGACACAGGAACGCGGGGGATCGAATACTTATATCTTCAAGGGATTTTGGACGCCTGTCAATCAACCCCGCTTTCCTTCTGCCCTAAAGACGATGTAACCCGCCAGGATGCCGCCATTGCCTTGCTTCGCGGCGCTTTTGGAGGCGATTATGCCCCGCCCCCAGCCACAGGACTATTTTCTGATGTTCCAATATCCTCTCCTTACGCTCCCTGGGTGGAGGATATGTACAAGAGGGGTATATCCTCAGGCTGCGCTGAAAACCCATTAAGC
>DAOTXI010000196.1:0-4747 GCA_034435475.1 Anaerolineales bacterium | reverse complement strand
CTCCAACGCCGCCTGATAATACAAACGCGCCATACCGGGCCAGGCGAAGAGGGTTTCGACAAAGATCGCGCCGCCGAACAAATAAGGCAGGTCAAGCGCAAGCAGGGTTACAAGCGGCACGAGCGCATTTCGCAAGGCATGTTTGGAGAGCACGCCCCAATTCGACAATCCCTTCGCGCGCGCGGTGCGGATGTAATCCTGATGGATGACATCCAACATGCTTGAGCGCAGGAAACGCGAATACCAGGCGATCCAACCCAGGGCGCCGGTCAGAACCGGGAGGATGAGATGCACGATACGATCCCCAAGGTTGAATCCAGAAATATCAATCGAGGTCATCCCACCAGAGGGCAGCAACGGTGCGCCTGTAAATGGATTTTTCAACCAGGCATAAAAGACGAGGATCAGGATCAGCCCAAGCCAAAATTCAGGGATCGCCTGCCCGGCAAATGAAAAAGTAGTGACAGTTATATCGAAAGCTGAATACTGGCGGATGGCGGAAATGATCCCAATGGGAATTGCAATCAAAACCGCAACAAGGATGGTGACAACTGTCAGATAAATCGTGTTCGGCAGACGTTGACCGATCTCGGTCAGTACCGGCTGGCGGGTGCGGAACGAAAAACCAAAATCGCCGCGTAGGATACCGAGACGGGTTCCATTTCCATCCATCACGCCGTCACCGTCTGTATCCACCTGCATCCAATCGTTGCCGACCAGCCAGATGAGATATTGAGTCGGCAGGGGTTTATCCAAGCCGAATTGACGTTTCAACAGCTCGACCTTATCCGGGTCAATATGGCGGCTCTGTCCCTGACCGGAGAGCGGTCCCCCGGGAGCAAGATTGACCAGCGCAAACAGCAGGATGCTAAGAAGGAAAAGCAATCCTGCTGTTTGAATGAGTCGTCTAAGGATGTAGGTGGACAACTTATTTCAAAGTCCAGTCCGCCGCATTCCACGTGACGAGGTCACTGGCGGATGATTGTACGTTTTGCAGGCGGGTCGAATGAGCATCGGCATTGACAGCGGTGAAAAGAGGCAGGATGGGTAAATCCTCGTCAAGGATCTCCGCCATTTTGCAGAAGTCCTGTTTGCGCTGGGTTTCGTCGAGAGTATAAACACTGCCCATCAATGTTTCGAAATCATCGTTCGACCAGCGCATGAAGTTATAACCATAATCCGGTTCAGCCGAAGCGGCAGCATAATACTGATAAAGGAAATCGGTGGGATCCACACCGGCGTAGCCATCGTCCCAAATATCCATATCGAAATTGCCAGACTGTTCGATGCCGCCATCGGTGGAAGCCGCCCAAAGAATGCTGCCTTCAACAACTTTCAAGTTCAGTTTAATCCCAAGGTCGCCAAGTTGTTCGGCGATGTACTGCTGGCTCAATTCGAGAGGTTCGCCGAATTCAGAGTATGTGATGAAGTCCATCTCCATCACATAGCCTTCCTCTGCGGTCTCGCAACCCCGGCATTCACGCACGCCATCTCCGTCGGTATCCTGCCACCCGGCTTCGTCCAATAGAGCCGCAGCCGTTTCAAGGTTGAATTCAGGGCGTGGGACATCGCAAACGTACGGCTCGCGGAAAAATTCAGTCCATGCCGGTTTGGCGTAACCGAGGAAAAATTCCTTCGAGATCGTATCCACATCAATCGCGGCGCGGATCGCCTGCCTGACACGCAGGTCGGAAAGAATCGGGTGCGGCGTGGCAACCGGGTCGGTTGTGCCCTTCGCCGCAAGATTGAAGAAGATGCGCATCACCCAGCGATTTTCCGGGCTCTGGCTGACTTCCACATTTGGCTGACCCTCCAACTCCGCGATCATCGGCTCGGTCGTCCACATATCGAGGTCGGCATCACCATTCAACAGCATCGTCTTGCGCACCGACGCGTCGGGGATGATGCGCACAGTGACCTTCTCAATGGCGGGCTTGCCCTCTTCAAAATATTTCTCGTTTTTGGTAAAGGTCATGTGATCGCCATTGACCCACTCGCTTAGCACATACGGACCATTGCTCAACGGCTGGCGGGCGCAATCCCAGGCGGCAAAACCCTGCGAAGCGTCGCAATAATGCGCGGGCCAGATCACAACCTGCTCGCCGCCAAACTGGGTTAGATATCCTGTGTAAATCGAAGTGTAGTGGACAGTAAGAGAATATTCGTCAATTTTTTCCACGCTATCAATGTAGTCAATGCCGGGGATCCAGCCACCCGTCTCCGGGTCCACGATGGATTCGTAGGTGAAGACCACATCGTCAGCGGTGACAGGAGTCCCATCCGCCCATTGGACGTCCTCACGCATTTTCCAGGTCACGCTCATTGTCCCTGCATCTTCGTCCAAAACAACACCGCCGTTTTCCGTCGTCGGCAATTCCGCGGCAAGTTCAGGGAAAACATTCCCATCGGCGTCAATGTCGCTGAGACCCAGCAGTACCAATTCCATCACAAGCGCATCGTAGCCCGTATCCGCCACGATGGGGTTGAACGATGGCGGGTCTTCGGGAATGACGATGACAATGTTGTTTGATTCAGACAAGGGGGTGGTTTCGCCCGCAGGCTGACAACCGGACAGATTCAAAGCCGCCAACAGCAGGACAAGGACGAATGACTTTCCAAATGCTCGGTACATTTCTACCTCCGGGTTGAATTGATCGAATTGGAGCAAAACGCCTTGATTTCGTGGAATTATTTCACACTTTGCAGGATGTGTCACGTGTTTTTCGTCCTGTGGGTCATTCTGATGCGCCGCGCAGGTTTCGGGCTGCAATCTTCAGATTGCAAAATATCGGCTACTCACAAGCTCGCAATCTGAAGATTGCGGTACCGCTTACATCTTCACCCGTTCGCCTTTCGGATCATATAACGGACGTAGCGAAGCCTTTGCCGAGTAAAGCACACTGTTCACTTCGATCTCGAACTTGCCGCTCTTGAGATATTCCTCTGTAATCGGCTCTTCGTCTTCAATGATGGACAACGCCACCGCGCCGCCCACCGTAAATCCATACGCCCCCGAGCGGACATAGCCAACGCGCCTGCGATTACGATAGATCATCTCACCGTAATACAACAACGGTTCCGGGTCATCCAAAAGCAATTGCACAAAACGCTTCTTGAGCGGACCTTCCGCTTTTTGCTTGACCAATACGTCTTTGCCAATAAAATCTGACTTGTTGAAATCCACTAGAAAACTCAAGCCAGCCTCCAGTGGGGTATCGGTGCAGTCAATATCGTGACCATAATCACGATAACCTTTTTCGATACGTAGTGTGTTCAACGCCTGCATTCCAGCCAGTTTTATTCCCAAGTCCCTTCCTGCTTCAAGCAGGGCATCAAAGGTCGTCGGCGCGAATTCGGTTGGGATGTAAAGTTCGTAACCAAGTTCACCTTGATAGGTCACACGCAATGCCATCGCGCGCGCATAATGCACATCGATCTCGCGCATGGACATATATGGAAAATTCTCGTTCGACAGTTCGGCATATGATATTTTTTGCAGCAACTCACGCGACTTTGGTCCCTGCACGTTGATAAGCGCATACGCCGAGGTCATATCCACAATGAAAACCTGCTCGTCGGGCAAGGCGTGCCGCTTCATCCATGTTTCGACATGGCGATGCGCCAGGTCGGAGCACACCACCATAAAGGATTCTTCACCGGTGCGAGTCACGGTCAAATCGGCTTCGATCCCTCCGCGCACATTGCACCATTCGGTGTAAACGACTTTCCCGACCGGCACGTTGATATTGCTGACCGAAATTCTGTCGAGCAGTTTCAATGCATCCCGTCCCTGCACTAGAAACTTGGACATCATGGAGGTATCCATGAGAATCACATCTTCGCGGCAGGCTTTATGCTCGGCGGCGTTGTACTCGAACCAGTTCTGCCGATCCCAACTGTATTTTTCAACTTCGGCTTTCCTGCCATCTGGCGCGAACCAGTCGGCATATTCCCACCCGGCAGACGAACCAAAGAACGCGCCATACCCTACCAGTTTTTCATGCAAAATGGATTTGCGGACATTCCGGGCCGTTTGCAGTTGCGTATTGGGAAAAGTCTCCTTATACATCAATCCTAAAATCTCAACCACGCGGTCATTCAAGTAACGCTGATTGTTCTGATACGGCAGCATCCGGTCAATGTTAATCTCGCCCACATCCAGCGGAGGAACGCCGTCTACGATCCAATGCGCGAGCGTATTTCCGACTCCACCACCCAATAAAATCCCCAGCGAATTCATGCCAGCGGCAACATAGAAGTTCTTCAACTCAGGCGCTTCGCCCACAAGCATAGTCATATCGGCGGTGAAGCTTTCGGGTCCGCAAAATAGCTTCTTGATTCCCGCCGTCTTCAAAACCGGCACGCGTTCCATCGCGGCTTCGATGTAAGGCATCATGCGGTCCCAATCCGGTTGAATTTCACCGAAGGAAAAATCAGCGGGAATACCATCCACGCCCCACGGTTTTGCCACCGGCTCGAACAGACCGAGCATCAGTCCACCCACTTCTTCACGGAAGTAGGAATAGGTATCCACATCTTCAAGGATCGGTAAATTTGGGCTGACCCCTGCAATGGGTTCGGTCAATAGATAATAATGTTCGGTGGCTTGCAGTGGGACATCCACACCAGCCATCTTGCCGATCTTTCGTCCCCACATCCCAGCGCAATTGATGACATACTCAGCCGTGATCGCTTCGCCAGTTGTCGTGGTCACGCCCACAGCGTAGCCATTCCGCTTCTGGATGGA
>DAOTXI010000195.1:0-2703 GCA_034435475.1 Anaerolineales bacterium | reverse complement strand
GGCATGAGTCTAGGCGCGATCATTGTCATCGTCATCATGATCGCCTCGTTTGCATTGCACATGCTCAACATTGAAAGCATCGGCGACGCAAACGCCTACTACACCGCCGCCGTCAAATCCATGCTGCAATCGTGGAGCAACTTTTTCTTCGTCGCCGCCGAACCGGGCGGCTCGGTGACGGTGGATAAACCCCCGCTGGGGCTGTGGATTCAAGCCATCTTCGCCTACTTCCTCGGCGTGAGCGGATTCAGCGTCACATTACCCAACATCCTCGCGGGCGTGTTCGGCATCGGCTTGCTTTATAGCATGGTTAAAAAATACATGGGCGAGTTGGCAGGCATCACTGCCGCATTCGTCATGGCGATCACGCCGGTCTTCATCGCCACCAACCGCAACAACACCATGGACGGTATGCTGGTCTTCACACTTCTCCTCGCGGCGTGGGCATTTATCAAAGCCACTGAAGAAAGCAAATTGCGCTGGGTATTGCTGGGCGCGTTCATCGTTGGGCTTGGCTTCAACATCAAAATGCTGCAAGCCTTTCTGCCCCTGCCCGCATTCTACGCGCTGTATTTCTTCGGTTCAAAAGAAGGCTGGCTCAAGAAAATTCTCAACCTCGGCATCGCCACAATCCTCCTGGTTGCCGTCTCGCTTTCATGGGCAGTCGTTGTGGATCTCGTCCCCGCTGAAAATCGTCCCTACATCGGCTCCAGTGACAACAACACCGTGATGGGATTGATCTTCGGTCACAACGGAGTCTCACGCCTTGAAAGCAATGGCGGAGGAGGAGGAACCCCGCCTCAATCTGGTACTCAGCCGGGTCAACCTTCCAATACTCAGACTCAGCCTCAGCAGAATCCTGGTCAAAGTCAGGTTCAGGGTCCACCGCCAGCCGCGTTGGAAGCTTGCGCAAGCCAAACTCAAGGCGCAGCCTGTTCATTCACCACGCAAAATGGAAACACCATCAATGGTCAATGCATTACACCACCCAATATCTCAGAGTTGGCTTGTGCTCCTGCTGGGATGATTCCCGGTCAGGCTCCGAATGGGCAGCAGCCAGATGGTAATCCGAACGGGCAGCAAAATGGCGGCACTCCTTTCAGCAATGAAACAGGGTCCCCCGGCGTCTTGCGCTTCTTCACCTCTCCCCTCTCCAAACAAATGTCGTGGCTACTGCCTTTCGCACTCATCAGCATAGTTCTTGCCCTGTTCGGTTCACGCATTCAATTGCCGGTGGAATCTGGTGTTCACAAAGCGCTCATCCTTTGGGGCGGCTGGCTGCTGACTTGCGTGGTCTTCTTTAGCATGGTCTCCGGTATTTTCCACGCTTACTATGCCATCATGCTTGCTCCGGCATTGGGTGCCATGGTAGGCGTTGGCTTTGCCCAGCTCTATACCTGGGGCAAACGATCTGCCTGGGCGTTGACCGGTCTGCTTGTTGCAGTCGCTGTAACTCTTGGCTTTCAACTCTTTACCGCCTCACAATACAACGAATTTGGGTGGTGGATGCTCGGAAGTGGCATCCTGCTCGGGCTGGGAATCATGCTCCTGTCCATGTCGAGGCGGGCGGCGTATGCCCTCATCTTCAGCGCCGCGCTCATCATCCCAACCTACTGGAGCGTGATGACGGTTACGAATGGCTCAAATAATAACCTGCCCATCGCCTACGAAGGCGGACAGAACCGCGGAAGTCAGGACGGCTTCCTTGCCAGCCCTCCACAAAACGGCGGCAATAGACAAGTCAACGCAGAAATGCTCGCTTACCTGCAAGCCAACACACAGGATGTGGAATACCTGATGGCGGTTCCGTCTTCACAACAAGGCGCGCAATACGTCATCGAAACCGGAAGACCCGTGCTTTATATGGGCGGCTTCGGCGGGCGGGATGAAGTGGTGACGTTGGACGACTTGAAAGAATTGGTTGCGAATGGCGAACTGCGTTACATCCTCTACGGCGGCGACCGGGGCAATAATCAGGATATTACCAACTGGCTGGACTTATCCTGCAAGGTGGTGGATGGCATAACCATCACCCAGAACGGGCCGCAGGGTCAGCCGGGCGGTCAGGAGATGAAGTTGTACGAGTGCCGGTAATTATGTAGGGGCGACCCCTCCAATCAATGCCAATTACAACGCAGACCTTCGAGGTGATAAAAAACCTTGGAGGTCTTTTTACATCCCGTTTACAACTCAATGACTGAAATCATGGGCGGGGAAATCAAGTCATGATGACGCGCACTCTCCCTTTGACCCGGCAATCGGTAGGATTAGGTCGAAAGGAGAACGATATGAAACACAAAACCCTATTCCTCATGTTGACCGCCGCGCTGATGCTTTCAGCGTGCGGCGCAATTCCCGGCGGCTAACCGGCCGGGGCGCAAGACCAGCCCGCCGTCAAAACGGAGGCGGCAGCGACAGCCATATCACAGCCTCAGCCTTCTGCCGCGCCGCCATCCCCGGCGGACCCCTCAACAGGTAAGCCCGGCTCGCCCTGCGGAAACGGAGTCTGCAATGGACCCGAAAATGCGCAGAATTGTCCGGCAGATTGTTCCTCCTCTGCCTCTACGCCACTGGGAAATCCCGCCGGAGCGCTAGGCGGAGCAAGTCAGGCGGGCGAAACCGCTTACGCGGTCACCAACCCGACGAGCGGAGCGTCGCTTTATGTCGCCACATTTTTTCCCGCCTCATGGGATGGGCAGACTC
>DAOTXI010000194.1:0-2819 GCA_034435475.1 Anaerolineales bacterium | reverse complement strand
AATTGAATGGTCATTGCGCCGTCGCTTAATCGTTCAAGGATGTCGTTGGCTTTCTGTTGAATCTGCGGCAGGGCTTGCTCGATCAGCAACGCCGGGACTCCATCCTTGCCAAAGGCGCGTTCCAGCGTTTTATGGCGGGCGATGTTTCGATTGATCTCTTCGCGCTGGCTTTCATAATCGGCGTGGCGATTGCGCAGCGTGGACAACACCTCCACCCGCTGACGCGCCGCCCCCAGCTCCTGGCGGATATTGTTTTCGTCTTCGCGCAGGATAAATAGCCTGTCTTCCGCCTCTCGCAAATTGGGCGCATCGGCCTCGGATTTGGCTAAAGCCGCATTGGCTTCGACAAACGCTTTCTCCTGTTCAGCAACTTCCTCTTTCCTCTTTTTTCTTTCCTCTTCCAATTCTTTTACTTCTTTGGCTATGCGCTTGCTCAACTCCCGCGCCGACTCCAATTTCCGCGCCTCTTCATCCACTCCGCGCAGTTCGGTTTCCTCGGCGCGTTTGGCTTGATGGGCAGAAACATCGTAGCCCAATTTGGCAAGGTCTTTATCCAATGCCTTTAATGCCTTTTGCGCCTCACCTGCATACTTGCCACTTTCCAACACTTTCTCTATTTCCTTCAACCGCTTCGCGCCCGTCTTTTCCCACTCCTTGCCCTGCTGTCGAACCGACTCGAGTTGCAAAGTCAATTGGGAAATGGAATTGGAAAATTTCAAACGCTCACCCTCCGCGCCAGCGAAATCCGTAATTCGCAATTCGTAATTGGCAATTTGCCCAATCATGTCTTCCATTTCTTTCCTGTTTGCGCGGAAAGCGTCGCCCCTTTCTTTGCCCGCCTGCTCCAGTTCTTTTAAAGTAGTCTTGCGATGATTTTCACTCAGGGGTTGTCCGCACAGTGGGCATTCTGCGCCTTCTGCAACCTTCAATGCCTCGATGCGGTTCTTGAGCTCTTCCATCTCGCGCCGCAGGGACTCATTCTCTGCTTTCATTGCCGCCTGACGCTCGCGCGCCTCGTTGCGCTTTTCTTCCAATTCAGCTCGTTCCTGAATCTTCTTTTCCGCTTCTTTCAAAGCTGATTGAGCCGCGCCCAACTGCAATTCCAGTTCACCGACAACTGATAACTGCTCTCTGATGGCTGCCTTCTGCTTACTGAGTTCCCCCCCCTCCTGCTCCAACTTCGCCTTCTCCACTTCGATCTCGCGCAACAAAGGCTGACGCTTCCCGTCATGCTCGCGGAATTCGGCTGCTGTCTTCTCCCAATCTTCCAATTCCCTGCGGGCATTCTGCCAGGCTTTGTAACCCTTTTCGATCTCTTTGGCGCGTTACAACAAACCGGCGTATTCAGCCTGCTCCTCCTCCTTGGCTGAGATTTTCGCCTCCACCGAAGTCAGAGACTCCTGTGAACGCTTCAACTGCGCTCCCAGCGATGCGACCGTTTTCCTCTGTTCGTCCACCAATGCGGCATTCCGGCGGATGCTTTCCAAAGCCGACTCCTGGGATTCCCGCGCCACCGTCAACTGTTTCAGGGAACTCTCCAATTCCTGGAGCCTTTGCCTTCTCGCATCCTCCTCCCCCAATTCCGAGGCGATCTCCGCCATGCGCCCATCAATCTCGTCCACCTCGCGTTCGAGTGATTTGCGTTTATCGGCTGCGCGTTCCTTGTACGTTTCCCAGATTTCAAGCCCCAGAATCGAACTCAAGACTGCCTTGCGTTCCGATGGTTTTTTCTGCGTAAACTGATCTGCCCTGCCCTGTAAAAAGAAAGAAGCGTTGATGAACGTTTCATAATCCAGCCGCAAAGTCTGTTCGATGCGGGCTTGCGTCTCGCGGGTCGTCTTCTCCGTCAGGGGACGCCAGCGCGAATCCTCCCTTTGGGGTTTTCCACTTTCCGCTTTCCACTTTCCATTTTCCGCAACCTGAAACTCCAACACCGTCGTCTTCCCCCTCGGCAGTGTGCGCTGAACGCGATAGACATTCCCTTCATACTCGAAGATCAATGCCACTTCCGACGCCTTCACATCCTGGCTCAGATGAATCACATCCATGCCCTTGCCGCGCGCCTCGCCGAACAACGACCAGGTGAATGCATCCAACAGCGAAGACTTGCCCGCCCCGTTCTGACCGGAAATGCAGGCAAGATGGATCGAATCGAAACCGATCTCGACCGGGTCGCGATAGGAAAGAAAACCGGAGATGCGCAAATGCAGGGGAATCATCGAAAGTTATCGTCACTCAAAACGTCCCGAAGGTTTCCAAATTTAGACAGGCTTGCAGCCCGAACCTTCGGGACGGTATGTAATATTTGTTTCTCAATCTCATGGATTATAATCTACGCATATGTTCGAAGCCGACACACCCCAAGCCCGTCGCCGCCTGCGGCTTCTGGTCGCCATCATCGCCACCATTCCCTGTTACTGCGCCGGATTCGTCTGTCTCTCTTTCGCGCCCAATCCGGAAAATGCAACTTCCACCCCCACATTGACAACCACCTCCACGGGCAGCATTACACCCGCAACTGCCACCGTCAGCGGCACGCCGAACATCCTGACCGCCACCATTTCGCTCACGCCCAGCGTCACCGACACCCCCACAAGCACATTCACGCCCTTCCAGCCCGCTACGAACACACCATCCAATACGCCGACCTTCACGCCAAGCAGCACCCCAACATTTACAAGCACATCCACAAACACGCCGACGAACACACCCACTTATACGCCTACAAACACGCCCACCATAACACTCACGCCTACCAATACATCTACGAGCACGCCCAGCGCCACGCCAACAAGCACACTGACCGCATCCCCCACCGC
>DAOTXI010000193.1:0-9958 GCA_034435475.1 Anaerolineales bacterium | reverse complement strand
GGGTTGGTCATTCATGAATGAAATCCGTTTCGGTGATGAGTGGCAGGGTGACGATGAAGGCGGTGCCTTTTCCGAGGGTGCTTTCGATGGTGATGTTTCCGCCCATTAATTGAACGAGTTGCCGCGAGATGGATAACCCAAGTCCATATCCCTTGCGGAGGGTTTTGTGCGCGTCGGGTAGTTGTTTGAACGGTTCGAAGACGGTATGGACCGCCTCGGGCGGAATGCCGGGTCCCGTGTCTTTGACCCGCATCATCCATTCGGTTTGGGAATTTACGCAAATCTCCGCCGTGATCTGGCCCGCTTCTGTAAATTTGATGGCATTGCTGATGAGGTTGACAAGGATTTGCTTTAACCTTTGGCTGTCGCCAATAATGGAGAATGGCATGTTGTCGGCGATGATCGCCTTGAATTCGAGGTCTTTCGCCTCTGCCAATACGCTCAGTTGATTGAAAACGCCTCCCAGCGCCTCGCGCGGTTCAAAGGAGGCAATCGAGAGTTTTAGTTTGCCGCTGTCCAGTTGCGCCTGGTCGAGCAGTTCGGAGACGAGGCCGTCGAGGTATTGCGTGCTCTCGCGGATGCGGCCGAGAATGTTGACCTGTTTATCTGTCAGTTCGCCGTAGGATTTACGGGCTAGCAGGTCGGTGTAGCCGAGGATGATCCCGAGCGGGGTGCGCAGTTCATGGCTGACGTTTGCAAGTAATTGCATTTTGAAACTATTCGCGCGCATGGCTTCGTCTCTGGCAATGGCAAGCGCGGATTCGTTTTCCTTGATGCTGCTCACGTCTCGCAGGGTGACGATCCAGCCTTCGTTTTTCCCGTTCGAGTCGTGCAGGGCGCTGACGAAGAGATGCAGCCAGCGCATCGGTCCGCCGTCTTCCTGTACGACGATCTCCTTGTGATAGCCGTGAGTGCGCAGGGAACTTTCATTGATGACTATCCATTTTTGGAATGTTTCAAGGAACGATGCCCCGATCACCGCATTGGATTTCAATTTGAACAGGTCCAGCGCCGCCGGATTCACTTCCGCGATTCGCAAGGCGCTGTCCAGTACGATGACGGCGTCGGAAATGGATTGAAAGACGGCGCGGTGCGCGACCGGGGAAATATCCAGCAGTCGGTAACGCAGGAAGCCCCAGCCCAGAATCAAAATCGAAATGGAAAAGGTGACCGAGGTGATGTCAATGCGGATCGGAAGCAGACCGGTGATGACAGCCCCATTCACCACCCATGGGAGGAGGATGGCGGCAAAGTTGACAACGATCTGCGATTTGTAGACTTCGCGTTTATCCCAAAATTCACGGAACAGGAAATAAGACCCCACAATGAGAAGCAGGTAGATGTAGACTGCGTGGAGCCAGAACCACCAGCCGAGCGGGTTGCGAATCAGGATCAGTCCTGAGACCGGGTCTGTTTGGAGTCCATATTCTGTGAAGAACCAGCCATGAAAATCGTTCGTGAGGATGATGATGTAGGTGAGAACGGGAAATATCAACATCCGCAGGATGTTCCCCCGGTTGAGTTGGTTTTGATGCCCGGAATAAGCAAGCGCAAAAGCTGTCCAGGAGAGGGGGACGCCGATTACGCCGATGTAACCGAGTTTGACCGCCCAAATTTTTATGATGAGGTTGGTCGCGCCAAGCTCAAAGATGTAGGTGAACGCCCAGAACGAGGCGAAAAAGCACATGGCAATGAAGGGAATGGACGCGGTGTGCCTGCGATACCTCAGGGCGTAAACGCCCATGAAAAACGTCAAAGTGACGGAGAGTGTCCAAGGGTAGAGGAGCGGGGTCAATTGCATCGAGCGAATTATACAGCCTGAATCAGGCGCGGTATGGTTGCGAAATCATTTTGAAGCGGCGGGCGCTATTCTCACCGGATTATGGCTCTCTGTAAATAAAGTAATTCATGACTTACGCAACCCCCTAAAAAACTTGACCGCCGACCGCGGTCTGCCGTCAACGGTCAAAGATCGAAACGTTCGATGGTTTTGCGTAAGTCCAATCATTCTGAATTTTTAATGTTGTGCTGAGCGAAGCGACACGGGCGCCGCAACACGGTGAGCATCTCTACGATAGCGCCAGAGGCCCTTCGCCTGCGGCCCAGGGTGGCAATTTAAGCGATAGAAACTTCAAGAAACATAATAGTTTACGGAGTAATGGATAATTTTGAGGCTGATATTGGTTACGTTGTTTCCTCACCCTGTTCGTTTCCTACTTTCCGGATGTGTCTAGGATTGAAAACCGAGATTTCAGATACCCTCAGCACCGCCCGGGCGTCAGGGTTCAGCCGCACCCAATAAAAGCAGCGGTGTTCGGAGTATGGTTCGATTCGTGCCACTACGCCGTCATACCAGCCGGACAATTCTCCGAATTTTTTATCCAGATGGATATTTACTGAATCACCGACGTTTATTCCGTTCATGATGTCCTTTGGATCAGTTTATAACAGACATTATGCGAATTCCCATTTCGCAATCCGTCACTCTTTGACTTCGCTCAGGGCAGGCGTGCAGTGTGAGTTTGTAAATCACTTTGCGCGGTAGCGCGAGATTATGAAGTTTTACAAATAAATACCGTAACCGCGTAGTTGGCGTTCTCTAACGCCAACGGGCGCGTAAGAGAACGCGCCCTACGCAACATTACGAGATTATTTTGTTAAAACCCATTATCTCGCGTTTGCAAGGCGACATGATGGTCGCGCTACGAGGAAAGTGCGTAGAGTGAATTTGCAAAACTCCCTGCCACTAAGGCAGGGAGCTGGCTTATCGGTGACTGAAGAACTATGGGTTTGGCGTGCCTTCGACGGCAACCCCGACCCAGGTAAAGACCCGTTTGTCGCTTGTTGCGCCTGAGGCAATCCAGATCGGCTGTCCCTGATCGTCCACGCCGGATTGCAGGACGGGGACAACCCACCAACGCAGGACATGTGCGACGTTATCTTTTGGGCGGAAACTGATTGGCACGATGTACTTGGTGTCTGTGACGTAATCGGTTATGCGGCGGGTCTGGCTGGCAGTGACATCTTCGATCACGACTTGATACGCCTCTCCAGAGCGCAGAACGCCCACCGATGCCCATTGCAGGGTGACGACATCATTTGCCAAGGTGAAGGCAGCGCCGTCTGCAGGCAGGAGCAGGTTCGGGGCGGGGTAGGGAGGCGGAAGCGTCGCCGTGGGAGTCGGCTGATTTGGGTCTGGGGCGCGGGCACACAGCGGAATCAGAATCGTCTGCCCGAGGAAGACATTATCTGTGGTCAGACCGTTGAATTCCTTGATGGCGCTCATCGGCACGGCGTAATTGGCGGCGATGCTTGAGAGGGTATCGTTTTCCTGCACCGTGATTTGAACAGTCTCGCAGGAGATGCGGGTAGCCTCCGCTGGGAGGGGGGTATTTGTGGCTGGCGGCGGGATAGTTGGTGTGGGATATGGAATTTTTAATACCTGCCCAACCGAAATTGGGCAACTGGATGGCAGGTTGTTCAGCACGATGATGCTTTGAACAGAAACGTTGAAGTTGAAAGCGATCTGCGAACAAGAACCGTCGGTGATGGAAACTGTGTACTCGAACGGAGGTTGAAGCGTTGGCGTTGGCGTGTCGGTGGCGGGGTTTGTCGCGGTTGGCGTCAGCGAAGGCGTTGGTGTTTCGGTCGGAGTCCCCAAGTCTTCTACAGATGGAGTTTGCGATCCCTTGGGCACAAATACGAATGTTAAACCGGCGGCAATGGCGATCACTGCCAAAAGTGAGCCGATTGCGGCGGGCAGGCTGAGGGTGACCTGCGGCAGGCTTGCCGCCTGAACTGAACGTTCGACTTTTTTTGCCGCTTTGACTTCCGGTTGAGGGGCAAATTCGGCGCCGCAAACGAGGCAACGCGCGGCATTCTCACTGAGGCGCGTGCCGCAGGTGGGGCAGACCTTTGTTTTACTTCGGGATGAGTCTTGAGTCATACGGGCGGGGATTATACCATCATACAATCATGCGAATTTTCGACGATAGTCCGCTGATTGGGCGTCAATCGGCGCCGGGTTTGGGTTTGGATGTGACGAGCACCTTGTCCACGCGGCGTCCGTCCATATCCATTACCTCGAAGCGCAGGTTCCCCCATTCAAAATGATCTGCGGTCTGCGGGAGCCGACCCAGCGAGGTCATGATAAATCCGCTTAGGGTTTCATATTCGTCTTCATGCGGAAGGTCGTTGAGGTCGAATATTTCTTTGAACTCGTCCACTTCCAGCATCCCGTCGAGGAGCCAGGAGCCATCCTGCCGTTGGGTGGCTTGCGGTTCGTCGCCAGCCATTTGACCGACGATCTCTTCGAGGATGTCGTTGATGGTCAGAAGTCCCTGAACGCCGCCGAATTCGTCCACGACCAGCAGCATTTCCGCATCATTCTTCTTTAGCAATTCCAGAGCACGCGAGGCAAGCATGGTCTCAGGGATGAAGTGCGCGGGTTTTGCAAGTTCCTTTAGATTGATTTCCTTTGCCGAGAGTATGCTGACGAGCAAGTCACGCGATTTGACGATGCCTACGATGGTTTCAAGTGAATCCTGGCGAACGGGGAAGCGCGAGTAGGGGCTGCCGCCTATCTTTTCGAGAATTTCCTCCGTCGCATCGCTGACATCCAGCCAGACGATCTCGGTGCGCGGAGTCATAACCGAATAGACCCGGGTGTCGCCAAGACTGAAGACGCCTTCGACCATATCCTGCTCGGCTTCTTCGAAGATGCCCGCTTGCGTGCCTTGATCGATCAATACTTGCAATTCTTCTTCTGTGATCGGCGGTTCGTTGGTGGGTTTGATGCCAAACAAAGTTAGCGCAAACTCGGTTGCTCCGCTCATCAACTTGACCAGAGGAGAAAACATCTTGGAGATTATGATCATCGGTCCCACAACCACTCTGGCGATCCGTTCCGGGCTGTTGATGCCCAACCTTTTTGGGACGAGTTCTCCCAGCCAAATGGTCAAAATCGTGATCGTAACGACTACAATTCCAAGCGCAATCGTCTCGCTATATTCTCCAGCATATGGCAGGGTGGATAGTGCCACTGAAAGCGACTTGGCGATGGTTACTCCACCGACTGCGCCGGACAACACGCCGATCAGGGTAATGCCAATCTGGGTTGTGGAAAGAAAGGTGTTGGGGTTTTTCAAAAGTTCCAGCGCGGCAGCGGCCGACTTGTCTCCATCGTTGATCAACTGCTGAAGCTTTGCCTTGCGGGAGGCGATCAATGCGGCTTCCGACATGGAAAGCAGCCCATTGACGAGAATCAATACGAGAATGATAATAATTTCACTGCTGATATTCATTGGTTCCTGCGGAATACTTTGTTTTGCGCGTGATTATTAAAAGATTGTATGCCGCATGTGGATATCCATGCAGCGGAGAGTATTCGATCAAATTGATTGATGCACGGGGGCTAGGGTCTGGTTCTATAGGGATGTCGGACATGATGGTTCTTGCAAAATCTCGCGCCTTATTGTACCTGAAAGTTAGCGTTTTTTTGAAAGTTTGTCTTCCATATCCTTAAGTCGTTGATTTAAACGCGCATATCCGCGTGTGATGATGATTGGAAGAATAATCGCCAGTGAAACCAGCGCGCAGGTAAAGCCAAGCTCATAAATGCCGATGCGGAACACTTCAACCCACCACGATGCCTTTCCCATCACGCGCTTCGCCCAAAACCCAAATGTTTTGTTGCAATTCCTTTGCGCGCGCTTCCAATGCCGGCAGTTTATGCTGTCCTATGCCGAACAACAATCCACCGCTGGTCTGCGGGTCGAATAGAAGCATTTGCGAAGGCTCGTCCAATTCACCGAGCGAAACCCATTTCTCGAAATGACCCTTGTTATCGAACGCGCCGCCGGGGAAGATGCCCTTGGCCGCATACTCGCGCGCGCCGCTCAGGAAGGGGATTCTGGAAAAATCAAACGCAAGGGATACTCCAGACGCCTCCGCCATTTCCGCGGCGTGACCGAGAAACCCAAAACCGGTAATATCTGTCCCGCCGCGCGCGCCGAACTCCACAGCCAGTTGACCGGCTTTATCGTTCAAACGCGACATCCATTCGATGGCTTCCGAAACATGGATATCTTCTGCTTTTTCCTGCTTGAGCGCGGTGGTTGTCACGCCCACTCCCAACGGCTTTGTCAAAATCAGCACATCTCCCGCCTTCAACCCGCCCTTGCTAATCATCTTTTGTGGATGCACGAACCCAATCGCAACCAGACCATATTTCGGCTCTTTATCTTTTACCGTATGCCCGCCTGCGACCACCACGCCCGCCTCTCGCCCCTTCTCTGCGCCGCCGCGTAAAATTTCGCTCGAAATTTCCGGCGGAAGGTGATCTGGCAATGCCGCAATATTCAATGCCAGAAAAGGCTTGCCGCCCATGGCATAAATATCCGAAAGGCTGTTGGCGGCGGCGATGGCGCCGTATTCGTAGGGCGTATCCACCACTGGCGTGAAGAAATCCGTTGTGACCACGATGGCTTGCTCGTCGCTTAAACGCCAGACAGCCGCATCATCCGGCGCTTCAAGACCGATCAACAGGTCTGGGTATGAGGCGGGGTCGAAAATATCTTTGACAGGGCGCAGAACCTGCGCCAGCGCATCCGCGCTTAGTTTGGACGCTCAGCCCGCGCAGGCGGAAAGAGTCGTCAGGCGGATGTCGCGTCCGGATTGAGGGATGGGCATGGGAGGATTTTCGTAGGGGCGACCCATCTCGGTTTGGAAAAGCGCTTTCTTCCGTTCGAAAGGGTCGCCCTTATTTATGTTTATTGTCCGACCGCTGAACCTGGCAGCGGCAAAATAAACTGCTGGTCGCTCGGAATGAATATGGTCTGGACATTCGGCGCAAGGGTGGTCACGTATTGATACTGGATCAGTTCCGCGGTGAGCGAAGCCGCAATGGTTCGGTTCGCCTCTGCCTGTGCCTGAGCCTGAATCAGCAAAGCCTCGGCTTCGCCCTTTGCCGCAATCACCTGCGCATCCGCCTGACCTCGCGCAATTTCACGGGCCTGTTCGGCTTCTTGTTTCTTCTGCTCCACTACAAAAGCCGCCTGCTGCGCCTGCTGTTCGGCGATCTGTTTCTGTTCCACTGCTGCCGCATACTCATCACTGAAGCGGATGTTGCGCAAAACAAAGTCGCGCAAAACAAGGTTGTTCTGCGTGAAGATCGACTCCAGTTCCTGCGTGATCAATAGCGCCATCTCTGTGCGTTTACTGCTGACGATTTCCTCCACGCCATATTGCGAAGCCACATCGCGGATGATGCCGCGCGCCTGCGTGCGCACAAACTGGTCTTCGTAGGTAAACCGCCAGGTTGAGTACAACTGCACCACCTTCAATGGATCCACGGCATAGATCACAGAGGCGGCAATATACACCTGCTGCCCGTCTTTTGTACGCACCTGGATCGAATCGTCCCCGGCAGTCTGCCCCTCATCCGCCGTTGATGACATTGTGTAGTTCTGGTTCGTGCGCGGATAGCGCTCCACGCGCTCGGCGAAGGGCACGATCCAATGTAAACCTGAATCGAGCGGGTCGGGGCGGATGCCGCCCTGTCCAAGCACAGTCACCACCACGCCGAGTTCGTCCGGCTCGATGAACACGATGCCCGCTCCGACTGTCGTCAACAACACTGCTGTCACGACCAATGCAATCGCCGCCGTGCTCAAACCGCCCACGGGTTGTTTTCGGCTGGCGCGCACCGAGATAGCAATCAAAATTCCGATAAACCCGATCCACGCAAACGAGGCAATGCCTTGAAGCAAACTTGAAATATTCATGGTTCCTCCGGTTGTAATGCCAAAATTATAACCGTCTTGTCCGGCGCGATGAAGCGTGTTAAGATTTTTCCAATGAAAACCGCAAAAGGGAAAGTGGAAGAAATTTTTTTGGATGGCTCCGCCCGGATATCCTGCACTCCCGAGCTGATTCCAATCGCCGGGCAGTATCTTCACTCCCAAGCCGCCGGATCAGACTCGCCTTTGGCTGTATCGTTGTTCCCAAGCCTTCCCTCCCCGAACGGATTCCGCTCCGCGCCACCCATCCCTTCCGCGTGGAGACCGGGGCAAATCCTCCACCTGCGCGGACCCATCGGGCGCGGGTTTTCCATTCCACAATCGGCAAGGAGGGTTGCATTGGTTGCATTCGATGATTCTTTATCCCGCTTGTTGGGTCTTGTTTCGCAGGCGTTGACTCAAAACGCGGAGATCGTAGCAGCCTGCGATGCGCCCATCGAAAACCTGCCTGAGGTTGTTGAAATCCAGCCGTTGAAATCCCTGCCCGAGGTTTTGACTTGGGCAGACTATGCCGCAATGGATGTGGATCGGGAGAATCTGAATCGGCTTGGGGAAGGTCTTGAAGGGTTGGGTCAGGTCGCGGCGGGGATCGAAGCGCAGGTCCTCATCCGCTCTTTAATGCCCTGCGCAGGAATCGCTGACTGCGGAGTCTGCGCGTTGGCATCCCGTCACGGCTGGCGGATGATCTGCAAGGATGGACCTGTATTCGATTTGAGGGAATTGATTTGAAATTGCGTCGCGTAAATTAATACCAAATGCGGAACGAAGTGATGGTCTCGCCGGTTATTCCGTTGTAATTGCAGGTGATCTCGGTATAGATGAGACTTCCATAAGGCTGGTTGTTGAACGCAAGCCCGATGATGCCGACTCCGTTCGTGTCGCTTGTTAGTTGGGTTGAATCTTTTGCGCCGTTGGGCCAGTTGACCACCGCCGTGCAGTCTGCGCCCGGTACGGGCTGCATGTTTTGGTCCTGAACGATTACAAAGAAGGATTGATCGTCGGTGGCGAGGGTGACGGCTTTCAACACAAAGGCGCGGACGCGAATTTCCGTGATGATGACCGGTTCGTTGTCCAATGGGTTGACGGGCAGGAGCAGGGCGGGGTCTTCGCCCAGTTTATCGAAGTAGGCGCGACCGAGGTCCGAGATGACGACCCGGGTGCCTTCGGGCTTCCACGGCTGCCATTCGAGCCGGGCGCGTTCGAAATACTGGACGATCTTGTTTTCGTGATATTCGAAAGCCGAGATGGGGTAACCAAACTGGGTGATGCCGCCGTTTGCGTCGAAGAAGTCGAGGAAGGCAAAGCAAACGGAATATCCCGTTTCGGGGAAGGTGCGGCAAGAGAAGGTGTTCCCAACATTCAACGGCCCGTTCGAGATATAAGTTTCGCGCCCGAGGGCGGTCAATTGCACGCGTTGTCCTTCGGGCTGATCGGGGTAAAGTTCGAAACGCGCGCGCTGGAAGTATTGGACGGTCTTCCCATCGCGGCTTGGAATTTGCTCGGTGATGGGATACCCATAGATGTGTTCGGCGTAGGGGTTGCTTTCGTAGAAAATGAGAAAATCGCCGGTAACGTTGTGCCCCGTTTCGCTGAAATACCGAAGACCCCCGGTTTGCGCATGAGCGGAAGTCTGTGCCGGGATGAGCATTATCAAAAAGATGATGAGGGTTGAGAATTTCCGCATGATTACACCAATTTCATTATACACAGAAACACCCCCCCATACATTACAAACGGTTATCTTGGTGAAATTACGGGTTTTCCTGACGATTTATTAATGCCTGGACGATTCTTTCCGCGGCCTGCCCATCTCCGTATGGGTTGGCGGCGTGAGCCATGCCTGCGTAAGCGGCTGAGTCATCCAGAAGCTCGTTTGCATCGGAGACGATCTGACGAGTTTCCGTCCCTACCAATTTGAGCACGCCCGCTTGTACGCCTTCGGGACGTTCGGTAACGTCGCGCAAAACGAGGGTTGGAACCCCAAACGTCGGCGCCTCTTCCTGGATTCCGCCCGAATCGGTGAGGATGAGGCTGGCGTTTTTCATCAGATGGACGAGCGGTAGGTAGTCGAGTGGAGGAAGCAGGGTGATGTGGTCAACGCCTCTTAACAATCGGTTTACCGGTTCCTGGACATTTGGATTTAGGTGTACGGGATAGAC
>DAOTXI010000192.1:0-6462 GCA_034435475.1 Anaerolineales bacterium | reverse complement strand
CTTTTGTACAACACGGCAATATTACCGCAAGGTACAACATCTCACACTACGATTCGTCGGTGTAGTTGACCTGGCTGAATCGCACCCGTTTATGCAGTTGGCGAATCGCGCGGCTCGGCTCCAGTTAAGATTTGAGCCGCGCGTTTTCCCATCGCAACACGGACTCGCGCCACCTCGTCATCGCTTTGCGGCGCGCGGCGGACTTGAATCCCTCCATCCGCCGATTTGACAGCACCCGCTTTGTTCAATTCGTGGATCGGTTTTCATGGCGGGGTTTATCCAATACAAAACATTTGGGTCTTTGACTTTGCATTTTAACACCTCCGCGATGCCTCGTGGATTCAACGCCTCATGCCGCAGGGATTTCCAAAATGGTACACTTAACTTGTTCCTCCAAAACTTCAAGCCTGCCATGTTGGGCAAGCGAACTTGTAAATTTGCATTAAAACGCCTTGAAAATCATTCGTTTTCAACGAGAATTTCCTATGAACTCATCCTCTGCCACCGCTCAAGCGAATCCGAACATCGCATTCATCAAATACTGGGGCAATCGTGATAACGAACTGCGATTGCCTGTGAACGGCTCTATTTCGATGAATCTCGATGGATTGTTTACCCGTACAACGGTTTCTTTCAACACCAGCCAGCAAGACCAACTTAGCATTAACGGCTCAAAAATTTCTGGCAAAGGTTTGGATCGTGTTTCTTATATCCTTGATATTGTGCGCGCGAAGGCAGGGATTCATGACCGCGCCGAAGTGACCAGCGAGAACAACTTCCCCGCCGGGGCTGGCATCGCCTCTTCCGCGGCGGCGTTTGCGGCGTTGGCGTTGGCTGGAAGCAAAGCCGCCGGGTTGGATTTGACCGAGCCGGAACTTTCGGTTTTAGCCCGGCGCGGATCCGGCTCCGCCTCGCGCTCGATCCCGGCGGGGTTCGTAGAGTGGAAAATGGGTGAAACCGAAAGCGATTCCTATGCGCTATCCATCGCCCCCGTTGACCATTGGAATCTGGCAGACTGCGTTGCCATCGTCAATTCGAAGCACAAAAAGACCGGCTCGACGGAGGGTCACGCCATTGCAGAGACAAGCCCATTGCAAAACGCTCGCGTTGCAGACGCGCCCAAACGTTTGGATGTGTGCCGCAATGCAATTCTCAAAAAGGATTTTGAAACCTTCGCCAACATCATCGAACACGACTCGGATATGATGCACTCTGTCATGATGACCTCGAATCCGCCGTTGATGTATTGGCAATCGGCGACAGTGGAAATCTTCCATCAGGTGCGCGAATGGCGCGCGGGTGGACTGCCCGTCGGCTACACTGTGGATGCGGGCGCGAATGTCCATGTGATTTGTTTGGGTGAATATAAAGATGAAGTGGAGAAACGCCTGCGGGAGGTTCCCGGTGTGAGCAAAGTTTTGGCGACCGGCGTTGGCGGGGCGGCAAAGTTGATTTAGTCCCCTTCAGGGGGCTTTGTAGGAATAGCGCGGGGGTTCATCCCCGCGCGGGCAAACGGGTGGCAAAAGCCCGCAGAAAACAGGACCAGACCCAGGCGGGGAAAGAGCCGGAGACATTCCATCTTAGAAAAGATTAACACGCGCAAGATATAATCAACCCATCGCGTCTTATCGCGTGAAAGGATTCGAACATGGAATTTGGATTTCTCTCGTTGATCATCTTTATTCTCGCGCTCGGCGGGATGATCTTCGTTCACGAACTGGGGCATTTCCTTGCCGCGCGTTGGGCAAAGATCGAAGTGGAAGAGTTTGGTTTTGGACTGCCTTCTTATAAGATCGCCACGTTGTTCACCTGGCAGGGAACGGAATTTACGCTTCACGCCCTGCCCCTGGGCGGATTTGTGCGCCCGAAAGGCGAGAACGACCCGAACATCCCCGGCGGGTATGGCGCCGCCAACCCGTGGAAGCGTTTGGTGGTTTTAATTGCCGGACCATTAATGAACCTGTTAACCGCGGTGATTGTCTTCACCTCGCTGATCGCTTATCAGGGCATTCCCGTACCGGGAAGCGTTCTCATCGAAAGCGTTTCAGAAGACTCCCCCGCTGAAGAAGCGGACATCCGCGCGGGCGATATTCTCGTTTCGATCAACGGGCGGGAAGTGACCGACATTGACCCCGCGCGTTCGCTCATTCGTGAGAATATGGATACGCCGGTGGAATTTGTCCTCAACCGCGACGGCGAATTGGTCACCGTCATCGCCACGCCGCTTTCCAACCGCCCGGAAGAAGCAGGCGCGCTCGGGATCGGGCTGAGTTACCCAACCCGCCCCGCAACCTTCATCGAAAGTATTCAGGGTGGGGTCACGATCACTGGTTTGCAAGCCGCAACCATCGTTTATCTCCCCATTGCGCTCATTCAGGGAGCCATTGCTCCAGACGAAGCGCGGTTGATTGGCTTCAAGGGTATTTACGACCTCTTCAACTATTCTGTTCAGGAAGATGTATCCAGCAGGCAGGAAGCCGCCGAAACGCCGCCAGCCAGCAGTGAAAGCGCCCCCAGACCCACCAACTTCACCCTCAACCTTGTGGGGCTGTTGAGCATTTCTCTTGGTGTTTTCAACCTCTTCCCCATCCCCGCGCTCGACGGCGGACGCATCCTCTTCACCCTTCCTGAGATCCTGTTCAAAAAACGCCTCCCAACCGAATGGGAGAATATGGTCAACGGTATTGCCATGCTTCTGCTCATTGGCTTGATGCTGTTCGTCAACGTCATGGACTTCGTCAACCCCGCCCCACTGGTTCCATAATCATGTCTGAGATCACCTTTCAATCTGTGCTTGAAGTCCTGCTCGAACCCAAAAAGGATATCCAACAGGCGCACCTTTCCTATTACTCCGACCTCGACCCAAAATCATTGCGGCTCTTTCTCGATGTGTGGAGAAACCTGCCCATCAAACGCAAAACTCTTCTGCTCGATAAGTTGATCGCTCATTTGGATGAAGACACCATCGTCTCCTACGAAGAAATTGGGCGCGCCCTTTTGGATGACCCCGAAGCGGATGTCCGCGCCCGGGCATTGGGACTCCTCGGCGAATCAGACGACCCCAGGCTTGTGGACAAATTCGTGGACATTTTCCAAGCCGATACCGATCTCGCTCCGCGTTTGAAGGCGGCAAATCTTTTGGGCGAATTCGTCCTGCTCGGCGAGTTGGAGGAACTGGACGAAAATCGCCTCCATCGTGTCGAAGAGGCTCTGCTCTCCGTCATCCGCAGCGACGAAAATCCCGCCTTGCGCCGCGCCGCCGTGGAAGCCCTCGGCTATTCAGGACGCGAGGATGCGGTGGCAGTCATCGAATCGGCGTATGAGCGCGAAGACCCGCAATGGATCGCAAGCGCGCTGCGGGCAATGGGTCGCTCTCACGACAACCGCTGGGAGGAGAGTGTAATTTCCAAATTGCTGGATGCCGACCCGCGAGTCCGATATGCGGCGGCGGAAGCGGCGGGCGAGCTCTCCATCGAAGAAGCCGGACCCATCCTTTTGAAAATGCTCGAAGACGAGGAAGAGGACGACAACGTCACCATGGCGGCGATCTGGGCATTGAGTCAGATCGGCGGCGAAGACGCCCGCGCTTACATCCTCAACATGCTCGACAATACCAATGATGAAGATGTGATCGAATTCCTCGAAGACGCGCTCGAAAATCTCGATTTCAATGAACAGTTGAATCAGTTCGACATGCTGTCACTCGACGAAGACGATGAATTTGACGAAGTAGACAACGAAGATTAAGATTAAGAAACATAACTCACCCCGAAACCTTAATTTCGGGGTGAGTTTTTTTATTACGAGCAAATGGGACGCAGATAAACATCGAAAACGCGGATTTTAAAGGTTTTTATCTGCGTCACTCTGCTCTCGTCTGCGCTCCATATTAAACTTGGGGTTAATGATGTTTTATCACTCTCCAAACACAAACAAGTCGCCAATGGATTCGCGGTTGAAGTTATGGCGGATCGAGTCGGCGAAGATGGTCGCCACCGACAGGACAGTTAACTTGGGGTGGCGTTTCTTTTTGGGGATGTTCACTGTATCCGTGGTGACGATCTCTTTGATCTGGGGAATGGAGGCAAGTTTTTCCAATCCACCGCGGGTGAAGACCCCATGTGTACACATCACCAAAATATCCTTCACGCCCTCCGCGATAAGCAGGCGGGTCAACTCTGCAATCGACCCCCCCGTGGCGATCTCATCGTCGTAGATCAAGGCGCGTTTGTGTCCCTTTACTTGATTCCCCACCAGCCCGCTGATAATGACTTTCGTATCCGAAACGCGCTCCTTGTTCCCCGCTGCCACTGGCAGGTTGAGGCTTTTTGCAAACCGCGCCGCAGACTTGGCTTGACCCATATCTGGCGAGACGATGATCGTGCCTCTCATATCCCGTTTTTCGAGATATTTTTGAAAGACGGGGCGGCTGGTCAACGGGTCGGTCGGCACGCGGAAGAATCCATGCACCTGCGGCGAGTGGAACATCATGCTCATCACATGGGTCGTGCCCGCGGTCTTTAGCAGGTCTGCCACGAGGCGGGCAGTGATCGAAATTCGCGCAGCGTCCTTTTTATCTGACCGCCCAAACGAGTAATAGGGGATGATGGCATGTATCTCAGATGCCGCGGCGTCGCGGGCAATGTCGAGCATCATCAACAGTTCCATCAAGTTGTCGTTAACCGGCGGCGTCAGCGACTGGACGATATACACCCGGCGGTAGCGAACACTCTCCCCAAGTTGAATGTACATGTTGTCGTTGCTGAATTTTTTGTGATGCGTCTTTTCGAGCGGAACCCCCAATTCGGCGGCGATGCTTTTTGCAAGGGGCTTGTTCGACTTCCCGCTAAACACGCGTATTTCGTCTGCGGGGATCGGGCGTTGAGACATGGGTTCCTCCGTTTCCTGATTCATTTCGATTATCACACAAAAACGCAAGTCACGTTTGAATGTGACAAAACCGGGAGGGATGACATCTTTCGGCGTAAAAACCTCATGCTATACTGCCCCACATGGCATCGAAACAAATCCTTCTCAATTGGAACCCGCAGGAATTTTTCACTGTACGCGATTCATCCGGGCATCAAATGCCCGTCAACATGGGGCGCGGATTCGGCTCCTCGGACCTCCTCCCCACGGCATTGATCGGCTGTTCCTCCCATGACGTGGTCGAAATTCTGAGGAAACAGCGTCTGGAACTGAAGCAGCTCAACGTTACCGCGGAAGCGGAACAGGATTCAGACCCGCCCTGGCGCTTCCGCAAAATCCACATCCGTTATCAAGCCGTTGGCAGGGGGCTCGATGTGGAGAAAGTCCGCAAGGCAATCCTGCTCAGCCAGGAAAAGTACTGCTCAGTCTACGTCACCTTGAAGGATGCAATCGAGATTACCCACGATATTGAAGTGATCGAAGAATAAAAATGTTTGATACGA
Organism: Anaerolineales bacterium; assembly: GCA_034435475.1. GTDB lineage: Bacteria > Chloroflexota > Anaerolineae > Anaerolineales > Villigracilaceae > Villigracilis. Next base: position 1,030 of record DAOTXI010000192.1, on the reverse strand, counting down.
AGTGGACGTCCTATAACGTCCGCTGTTAAAAACTCCCTTCCGGCTGGAAGGGGGTTTTTCTTTCAATTACGACATTTGGTTTGTGTCATTAATCCCACGCCTTGTGTGCCGCTGGAGGTTAATCTCCACGAAGAGGAAATATTAGATAAAACCTGTGCAAATTAAGAACAAGATAATAAAGTTAAGAATAATAATTACCTAAGAACAGGCAAAAACGGATTGACTTTGGCATATCAATCCGTAAAATAGTACAATATATTTGCAAAACCTTTGCAAATAATACAAAAATAGTTTAGAAATGGAGTGATAGAGAAATGAAACGCAATTCCCTGTTTGTCGGACTGCTCATTGCAGTCGTCATGATTCTCGCGGCTTGCGCACCTGCCGCCACCCCCGAACCAACCGCTGTTCCTGAACCCACCGCCATGCCTGAGCCGACCGCTATGCCGGAAAAGCTCGACATCGTTGACACTGCGGTTGCCGATGGTCGCTTCACCACCCTTGCCGCCGCTCTCGAAGCTGCCGGCTTGATCGAAACACTCAAGGGTGAAGGTCCCTTTACTGTGTTCGCCCCCACCGATGACGCTTTCGCTGCTCTTCCCGAAGGCACCGTCGAAAGCCTGCTTCTGCCCGAGAACAAGCAAGCTCTGACTGACATCCTGCTTTACCATGTCGTTTCCGGCAAGGTCATGGCTGCGGACGTGGTCACCCTCACCAGCGCCCCAACTGTGCTTGGCAAGGATGTCACCATCACCGTTCGCGATGGCAAGGTCTTCCTGAACGACACCGTCGAAGTCATCATCACCGACGTCGAAGCCTCCAACGGTGTGATCCATGTGATTGACGCGGTTCTCCTCCCGCCTCAATAGTACGCTTCTCCTTTGTGTGTAAGATGCAAGAAGAAAGGACGGGCATGATGCCCGTCCTTTTGATTCTGGCTAAAACTTTAAGGGATTGATCCTGTTTGAAATTCAGGCGACTGCCAGATGACCACACGATTGCGTCCGGTCGTTTTGGCTTGGTAGAGCGC
>DAOTXI010000191.1:0-4321 GCA_034435475.1 Anaerolineales bacterium | reverse complement strand
CTTTCTGCTCGATGAAAAAGGCGAATACGCCGTGTTACGCGCGGGCTATGGCAAGGCGGGCAAAGCCATGCTGGCGGAAGGACACAAACTGCGCGTCGGTACCGACTCGATGATCGGCGCCTGTATTGCGATGGGCGAGGCGCGCATCGCGCTGGATGTCGGCGAGGAACGTGTGCATTTCAAAAATCCGCACCTGCCGCATACCCGTTCTGAGATGGCGCTGCCGTTGATTTATGGCGGTAAGACTCTCGGCGCGGTCACGATTCAATCTTCCGAAGAACGCGCTTTCAGCGAAGACGACATCACCACTCTGTTGACCATGGCGGAACACCTCGCGGTTGCGATCAACAATGCCCGCCTGCTTGAAGAACTCAAGGAAGCGCATAACGAAATTCTGCGCAACAAAGTCTTTGAAGCGTTAACCACCGCCTCCACCGAAGCCATTCACTGGATCGGCAACAAGACGCTGCCCATCTCGCTGACGGTTGCCCGCTTGCGCGAAGAGATCGCCGACGGCAGCGTGGACCTTGAGTCGCTCAAAGAAGACCTTGATATGATTTCCGAAAGCGCGGCTCAGATCATTCAAGTAAAGGAACAACTCATCGGCGCAGTGCGCGAGATGAAACCGCGTCCCGTCCTGTTTGCCGATGTGCTTCAAACCGCAGCCATGCAGCGCGGCATTCCGAAGGAGACTCTCAAGGTGGAGATTGACCCCGCCGCCGCATACGTCATCGCCGATTCAACTCAACTTACCCGCGCCGTTGGAAATATTTTGCAAAATGCCGCCGAAGCGGGCGCGAAGTCCATCAAGGTCACGGCGCGTCCCACCGAGGAGCGCGGTGTCTTAGAGATCGACATCGAAGACGACGGCGCGGGCATGAACGCGGAAACCCAGCGTAAGGTCTGGTCGCCGTTCTTCACCACGCGCGGCGTGTCGCATCACGGCTTGGGCTTGCCCGCCGCCATGCATGTCGTTTCGCAATCGCAAGGTCGCATCGCCCTCGTCAGTGAAGAAGGCAAAGGCACAACCGTCGCCATGTTCATGCCGCGCGGTCGTGTGGATGTGGAACAGGCTCAACCCGGCGCAGTCAAGAACATCCTGCTCATCGACGATAACGATGATTGGGCACATCTGCTGACCGAAATGCTCAAAGGCACAAAGACGAAGTTGACCCAGTCCACCGATTTGAAGAAGTTCCCCGAAGCCGATCTGATTTTGGTGGATGAAAACATCGCCTCGGCTTCGCTGACCGATGTGCTGGCTGCCCTCTCCAAGGCTGGTCTTGCGCCGAAAACGGTCATCCTCACCTCTGCCATCAACCCAGAGCGCGTCACCCAATACTTGCGTGATGGTCTAAAGGATGTCACCGTCAAGCCGTATGCGGCGGGCGAGTTGAACGAGCTGTTGAAGTAAGGAGTTCATCGTCATTGCGATGAAGGCGCTCTTCCCGACGAAGCAATCTCATTTTTGGTGGGGAGATTGCTTCGGGCAACGAACAAGCGCGCCCTCGCAATGACAGAAAGAAAACATGCGACCACGTTGGCGAAAAGTATTTCACGATTTATGGGATAGCTTCATGCGCACTGCATTGGTGGTTTTGTCCATTGCAGTGGGTGTGTTTTCCATTGGGGTGATCACCGGCGCGTATGAGATCATCTCCAATGACATGGGAGTATCCTACGCGGCAAACAACCCCGCAAACATCGAACTGCGCATGACGAATTTCGACGGGGATGTATTGTCGTCCATTCGTAATTTCAAGGGCGTGTTGGATGCCGAAGGCAGGCGCGTGAGCAATTACCGCGTCCGCCCCGAAGACAGCGAGCAGTGGACCACCATTGACCTGATCGCGATGGAAGATTTCAGCAAGAATGAAGTCAATTTGCTGGTACCCATTTCGGGTAAGTCTGAGGCGGGCAAGGATGAAATCCTCCTCAATAAAAAGAATATGGAGAAAGTCCATGTAACGGTGGGCGAGTATCTCATCTTTGAACTGGCAGATGGAACCACAAAAAAATTAAAGGTGGTGGGCGTGGTGCAGGATGCCAGCACCGGTGCAGATGATTTCCTCGCGCCGCCCTTTGCCTTTACGCCAATGGACACCCTGCAAACCCTGAAACAGCCGGAGTTGTTCAACCGTGTGTTTTTAACTGTTTCCGAGTCGCCCAATGATCTGGCGCACATTCGCGCTTTGGGCACGGAGTTGAAGGATAAACTGGAAAAGAACGGCAACACGGTCATCCGCGTGCGTTATTCGGAACGCAATAAACACCCGATGACCGATACCATCAACGCCGTGCTTTATATTTTGATGGCGTTGGGCGTGTTGATCGTGTTCCTGTCCAGTTCGTTGATCGCGAACACATTGAGCGCATTGTTGAGTCAGCACCTGCGTCATATTGGCGTCATCAAACTGGTGGGCGGCAGGAACCAGCAGGTCTTTGTGATGTACCTGACTCTCATCATGGCGTTTGCACTGCTTTCGCTTCTAATCGCCATTCCGCTGGGCGGGTGGGGAGCCTACTGGCTGGCAGAGTTCATCGCAGATAATTTGAACTTTGGATTGCTGGGTTATCGCATTGTTCCCATGGCATTTTTTGTGCAAGTTGGGGTCGGGCTGCTGGTTCCGCTCTTTGCCGGGCTTGCCCCGGTGTTGAACGGCTCACGGATTTCCGTCCTTCGCGCCCTAAGCAATGACATTGCGGGCGATGAAAGCAAGCCGCATGTGGCGGGCGAAAAACCGCGCGTCAACTGGCTGGACTGGGCGTTGGTGCGCCTGACCCGCATTCTGGCGGCGCGGGGAATGCATTTGCCGCGTCCGTTCATCATTTCATTGCGTAATACTTTCCGGCGCACGAACCGTCTTTTGCTGACGCTATTTACCCTGACAATGGGTGGCGCGATTTTCATTGCTGTGTTCAACGTGCGCGTCAGTTTGCGCGATTACACCGAAGCGATTGGAAGGTACTTCCGCGCCGATGTGACTCTCGATTTCGACCGCGCCTATCGCATGGATGAGATTCGTCAGTTTGCCTTTCAAATGGACGGCGTGGAGGATGTGGAAGGCTGGCAGTTCATCAGCATCGAGTTGTTATACCCCGATGGTTCCGTGGCGGAAAATGTAAACCTGCTCGCGCCGCCCGCAGACACGAATCTGGTCAAGCCGATGATCGCGGCCGGGCGATGGATCCAGCCGGGTGATGTTCGCAAACTAGCTATCAGTGAGGCGGTACTCAAATATTATCCCGACCTGCAACCGGGTGATTCGCTTTACCTGAAAGTAGATGGGCAGGAAGAAGTGTGGGAAGTAGTCGGTATCTTCAAGTTCGTCGGGCGCGAGGGCGTGCTCGCCTATACTCCGTTGGAATACGCCGAACGGATCACAAACCTGACGGACCGTGCCTATTCGTTCCGTGTGGTGACGACCCGGCATGACCGGGAATTTCAGGATGCGATGTCTGACAAGCTGGATGACCATTTCCGCGATAATGGGTTCAAAGTTCGGCAGGCGCAATCGGGCTTGGCTTCGCTTGATTCGGTCTCTGAAAGTTTGGACATCCTCGTGATCTTTCTGCTTATCATGGCGGTATTGACTGCCATTGTCGGTGCGATGGGCTTGACTGGCACAATGGGCATGAACGTGTTGGAACGCACGCGTGAGATCGGTATCATGCGCGCCATCGGCGCCGATGACCGCGCTGTGATGCGGACGGTGATCGGCGAAGGCTTTGTAATCGGCATCATCTCGTTCGTGCTGGCAATTGTGGTATCTGTCCCTTTGACCTATGGGCTTTCGTACATCGTAAGCATTGCCATCTTCGAGACGCCTATTGATGTGCTGTTCACCTATCAGGGCTATGCCATCTGGCTGGGGCTGGTGCTTTTGCTTTCTGTGCTGGGGTCTGTGCTGCCTGCCAGAAATGCGGCGCGGTTGACCATTCGGGAAGTGCTGGCGTATGAGTGATTAGTGGTAAGTGGTAAGTGGTAAGTAAGATGGTTTCATATAAATTGCTCCAATCGTAAATCGTAAATCGTAAATCGTAAATCGTAAATCGTAAATCGTAAATCGAAGAAGGTTTCTAATGAAGAAAAATACATGGTTGTTAATTACTTTGATCGTTTTGTTTAGCCTGGCGCTTTCTGCGTGCGGAGGGCAACAGGCTCCAGTCACGGAAGAGCCGACGGTGGAAGTTGCAGAGTCCGGCGATGTGATTGCCGAGGGGCGGCTTGAGCCTGTCCATGCGGCGAATTTGTCGTTTCAGGCGCGCGGCGTGGTGGAGGAAGTCTTTGTCCAAGCCGGGGATGCTGTCAGCGAAGGGG